>WGDQ01000558.1 GCA_015493185.1 Planctomycetaceae bacterium | reverse complement strand
GCCTGTTCAGATGAGGCAATTGACCTTGCACGCGCAAACAGCGCTCCTATAATCCGTGGGTTCCGGTCTCTGCGGGAATTTCGTGATCGGTTCACGCGGCGGTGCCTCCCAATCGGGCAGTTGTTCCAGCGAGTAGCTGACGCCTGTTCGAAGATGGGAAAAGCGGACCACGCGAGCCGAAACGGGATAAAAGAGGCCGAGGCGGAGCTAAGGCTAAAGAAGCGGGTGTAGCTCAGTTGGTAGAGCACGACGTTGCCAACGTCGTTGTCGTGGGTTCGAATCCCATCACCCGCTCTTTGCTCGGCCTCGCTCGAACCGGACCACGGGTGTCGCTCGAGTCGCTTGATTTCTCTGCGTCCTACTTGGCGTTTTGTCTCTGCGGTGCAGGAAGCTTCAGCCGGTAGCGGTTGCCCGACGTCGTGTGTCAGCTTTGTGAGATCGCGCGACGGCTGCGGTATGCCGGAAGGTGCAAGCCACACGCAACACTCGACAGCCGGTAGAAGTGGTCGGAAGTTGTCGAGCCAAAGCAAGGAAAGGTCGGCTGGTTGCGAAGGCCGCCCGGACGTAGTTCAGCGTGATGGGGGGCAGTGCGGCGCGTCGGTGGCTGGTTTCCAACACTGGTCGTGGCACCACGGTTGAAAAACCGACCGATTGGACCACGAGCCACGCACGCCACGAGTTTTTTTCTTCATTCACGTTTTCATTGGAACTCGCAGACGAAAATCTGAAGCTGGGTCAACACGATCGGCGCCGGCCGAACCCCGAAAAGGCATCGAGGCGTTGGTGAATCGCGTATCGCAGACGAGCATTTAGAGACTCGGCAAAACGAGGGCGCCTCGATCGCTCGATTCGCGCAGACGAAGACACAGAGAGAAACGCGAAGACAGAGAAAAATCCGCTGTCTTGCCCGGACGGCGCCGAGTTGGCAGGCATTTGAGTCGAGCCGATACAAAACCGTTGGGCCGTCCCAGTGCCCATCGTTCAAAGTTCTTCCTTCCCCCATTGTTCAGCACCAGTTCAGCACACGAATCGAAAAGCCATGGCAGCAGAGGAAAAGGACGCGGATCAGGCCGTCCAAGACAACCCCGACGTGCAAACGGACGATCAGGATGTTGCCTCCGAAGAAACGCAGAAACTGCATCTCGACGTGCGGATCGAGCCACGCAGTGCGTGTCAGCGTCATATCACGGTGACGATCCCCCGCGAAGACATCGACCGTTACTTCGATGAGGCTTTCCGTGAACTGATGCCCACGGCCAATGTGCCGGGTTTTCGGCCGGGCCGCGCGCCGCGAGCATTGGTCGAGCAGCGCTACCGCAAAGAGGTGAAGGAGCAGGTCAAAGGCTCGCTGCTGATGGACGCGCTGACCCAGGTAACCGAACAAGAAAATTTAGCGGCGATCAGCGAGCCGGACATCGACGTGATGGCGGTCGAGCTTCCGGATGAAGGCCCGATGGTTTTCGAGTTCGATCTGGAAGTGCGCCCCGAGTTCGAGTTGCCCGAGTGGAAGGGCCTCAAGATCGAACGGCCGGTACGCGAGTTCACCGAGGAAGACGTCAAGCGGCGTTTGGAACGCCTGCTGGCCCAGCACGGGCGTCTGGTGCCGCACGACGGCCCGGCCGAACCGGGCGACTACATCACGGTGAATATCACGTTCAAAGACGGCGACCGCGTGCTCTCTGAGGGAAAAGAAGAGCTTATCCGCATTCGCCGCGTGCTCAGCTTCCGCGACGCCCGCATCGACGATTTCGACAAGAAGATGGCCGGCGTCAAAGCGGGCGAAACCCGCGAAATCGACGTCACCATCAGCGACGAGGCCCCCGACGAGTCGTTGCGTGGCAAGACGGTCAAGGGCATTTTCGAGGTGCTCGAAGTCAAGCGGCTCGAACTGCCCAAGCTAACCCCCGAATTGCTCGAACAACTGGGCGGTTTCAAATCGGAGGAAGAACTGCGGGAAGCCGTCCGCGAAGATCTCAAGCGCCGTCTGGCCTTCGAGCAACAGCAACGGGCACGAAAGCAGGTGTTGGCGGCATTGACCGAATCGGCCGATTGGGAACTGCCCCCCGACCTGCTGCAACGCCAGACCAAGCGCGAGATCGAACGATTGGTGATGGAACTGCGGAGCGCGGGCTTTTCGGAGGAAGAGATTCAGGCCCGTGCCAACGTGATATGGCAAAACAGCCAATCGGCCACCGAGCAGGCGTTGAAAGAGCATTTCGTGCTCGAACGGATCGCGGAAGAAGAAGGGATCGAGGCGTCGCCCGAAGATTACGACGAGGAGATCTACCGCATCGCGTTGCAGACACGTCAGACCCCCCGACGCATTCGGGCCCAGTTGGAAAAACAAGACCTTATGGACTCGCTCCGCAATCAGATTATCGAGCGCAAGACGGTCGATCGGATTCTCGAACACGCCGAGTTTCAGGATGTGCCGTTCGAGGTCGAAGAGTCGGATGAATTTGCCATCGAACAGGCCGCCGGCGGCACGCCCGAGAGTGAGATTCCCGAAGCCAAATACAGCGACGAACAGCAGCGTCGCGAGCCCGAAGACCGCAGCTAGCCGGTCAGGCTCGTTGGGGAGATCACCGCTTCGTTGTCGAGAAATGCGAACCGCGACCGTGCCTTGCCGGTGGCGTCTGGCATCCGAACAAGAACCCCGCCGGGCCGTGTCAGCCGTCAACAATCACACATCCATTTGCACTTCAAACGCCTACTGCGACCAACCCAGAACGGCCGACAGGTGAATCGCGGTTTCGTAACAAACCGCTGAAGTTCGCGTTGCCCGTCGATACGTGTTGAGCAAGAAGGATCGAGCATGAACGACTTTTTGGGGCCTTTGCCGGTTAGTCCGCGAGCGGCCTACGAATACCAGCGCCAGCGGCAAATGACGCTTGGTGATTTGCTGCTGGAAAACCGCATCATCTTTCTTCAGGGAGAGATTCGCGACGACAACGCGATGGGGCTGGTGATGCAGTTGCTCTACCTACAGAGCGAAAACCGCCGCAAAGACATTCACTTCTATATCAACTCGCCGGGCGGCAGCGTGAGCGCCACGTTGGCCATTTACGACACGATGCAGATTCTAAGCTGCAAAGTCAGCACCTATTGTGTCGGCTTGGCCGCCAGCGGGGCCGCCGTTCTGCTGGCCGGCGGCACCAAGGGCAAACGGTACGCGCTGCCTCATGCCAAAGTGATGATTCACCAGCCCTTCGGTGCCGTGGGGGGGCAGGTCTCGGACATCGAGATTCAGGCCCAAGAGATCCTGAAAACCCGCGACACGCTGAACCGCATTCTTTCCGAACACACGGGGCAGCCGGTCGAACGCGTGGCCAAAGACACCGATCGCGACTTTTACATGACACCGACCGAGGCAAAAGAATACGGCATTGTCGACGACGTGCTCGACAAGCCGCCCGGTGCGGAAGAGGAAGAAGAAGACTGAGAACCGCACGGTCGACAGTCGTTGTCGGCCGCAAGCGGGCGCGGTTGCACCCCGTGGCAAACGCGGCCCGAGCGGCGACCCAACGATGTTCACTCGAAACCGCTTGATCGGTCTGGAGCGGTCGAGCCGCCAGCCATGCCAAAGCGATTGCCGACAACCACCACGCGGTTTTTTTCTTCAGCCGGTTGAACACACGGGCCAACGGTCCTATTCGTCAAGAAAAAAGAGGAGCCTTGGAGCGAATGCCTCTTATTCCCTACGTAATCGAAAAAAGCGGCCGCGAAGAGCGGGCCATGGATATCTATAGCCGGCTCTTGAAGGACCGCATCATCTTTCTGGGCAGCGCCATCAACGACGATGTGGCCAATCTGGTCGTCGCCCAATTGCTGTTTCTCCAGTCGGAAGATGCCACGGCCGACATCCACCTTTACATCAATTCGCCCGGCGGCAGCGTGACCTCGGGCCTGGCCATCTACGACACCATGCAATTCGTCAGTTGCGATGTGGCCACCTACTGCATTGGGCAATGTGCGTCGATGGGCGCGGTGCTGCTCACCGCGGGCACCAAAGGCAAGCGGTTCGCCCTGCCCAACTCACGAATCATGATCCACCAACCTTTGGCCGGCATGGAAGGCACGGCCGCCGACATCGAGATTCATGCCAAAGAGTTTCGCAAGATCAAGGAAAAGCTGAACCAGATTTTGATCAAGCACACCGGCAATTCGCTGGAAAAGATCAATGCCGATACCGATCGCGACCGCTTCATGACCGCCGAAGAGGCCCGCGACTACGGCTTGATCGATCGCGTGATCGAACACATCACCGACGCACAATAGGCCGTCGGTTGCGGCGCCACTGCGTGTTGCCCACGCGGCGGCGCGACGGAATCGAGTTCGAAGCGTTCGTTTCATCGAAAAGGCGTACATCGAAAGGATTCGCGGCCGGCTCACCGCGAGCGGCTTGTTTGCAGCACGTCCCGACCACGATGCTACGGTCCGCTTGTCGGCAGGTGCTTACCGAATGCACGGAGTTTTTCCGGAGCCGCGGGCACCCTTGTCGTCGGATCGTGAGCCGTTTTTTTCACATCTTAAAGGCGTTTTGAATAGCGACTCGCAAGGAGGCGAATCGATCAAAGGCTGCTCTGGCCGAACTGCCCCATAACGCACGGCTCGCGCCCCGTTTTGCTCAGCGTGGCTTGCCGCGGCAGATGCCCGGCGCCGTAGCGCTTTGGGGTGAACGATCCTGTCCGCGCGCCATCGGCAGGCCGGCATGCGTTGGGTCCGCATCCCGCACGGACCGACTCTTGCCAGCCCGAACGGGTGCGGCCGCAGCTTTTTTACAAGCGGTCCAGACAATCCTGCCGCGCCGCCTGCCTGCTCGCAGGCCAAGCAAGCCCGGCACACGAAGTCGGCTTCCCGCGCCGCAATGTGTGCCGACTACCATCGACCCACCGAAGCAAACACATCCGAATAAAACAGCAAACCACCGCGCGGCGTTCGCCGGTCGGCTGTGCGGGCATCGTGGCGTTGTCCATCGGGTGCCGCGGGCACGATGCGACAGCTCGAACCGCCCGGCCACGAACGAGCGCGGACGGATGGTTTTACTTAGCTTGCTTGCTCCATAGGGGCGGCAAGCGGAGTTGGTGGTGCCACCGAGCGGGCTGTGCGAGCGAGAAACAATGTTCGCCGAGCGCCGCCCGCATGGCCAGCCACCGCGACGGGACAGTTTTGCACGGTGAAGGAACCGGTTCGCAAGACCGGAGTGCGCAAAATGGTGATTCGAATGCGACGCGGGATCGTGCTGATGTGCGGCATTTGGCTGTTGCTTTCGGCCGCCGGTTGCCGCACCAACGGCAGCCAGGAACTGCTGGAGCGCGAGCTGCGCTTGATGGAAGACGAGATCTATCATCTCGAAGACGATCTCGATCATTTCGAGGCCATGCTGGCTTCGTGCCGTCGGGAAAACGCCGCCCTGCGAAAGCAGTTGGCCGCGGGCGGGACATCTGAAGAGCCCGGCTTCGGTGGTGGCGCGCGTCCGCCAGAAATCGATCTGGGACCGCCCGATGTGACGCAGCCCTCGAACGATTTCGAGCAACAGGGAGGCGAAGCCCCGCCGTTTCGTCCTCCATCGGACGCTTCAGAATCCGCTCCCGAGGATAACGGCAGCCCGGGGCCCGACCAGCAGCCGCCGCTGCTTAATCCCGACGAAGACGACGCACCCCCCCAACCACCGGCCGAAACATCGCTGCCCAAGGAACGTCGCGACCGGCGCGTGTCGTTTCCGCGAGCAGAGACGGACGCGAAAAGCGACGCTCCGTCGTCATTGGCCAACCGAGAACGCACGGAAGAGAACGACGGACCGACCGACACCAAACAAAAACAAGAGGACGAGAACCGCTCGGGCGAAGCAGCGATCGACGACTATATGGTAGCGCGCATCACGCTGAACCGCTTGCTGACCGGCGGTGTGAATCAAGACGACCGTCCGGGCGACGACGGCGTGATGATTGTGGTCGAGCCTCGCAACGCCGAGAATCAGATCATCAACGTGCCGGGCGAGTTGGCCGTGGTGGTGGTCGACCCCAACGTGCGCGAGGGCGACCCGCGGATTGCGCGATGGGATTTTTCGCCCGACGAAGTGGCCGAGCGCTTTCGAGAGAGCTTACTGGCCGAGGGGATCCACCTCGAGATGCCGTGGCCTGCCGTGGTCCCGCGCCACCGCCGGTTGCATTTGCACGTTCGCTTCGTCACCGCCGACGGCAAGGAATTTCGCGCAGACCGACCGATCTTCGTTGATCCACCCCCGCCTGGCGGCTCGCGGTGGCAAGCCGCGGAGCATGACAAAGTTGATCGTCAGTCGCAGGACACACCGCCGGACGAGCCGTCGGCGCCGCGTTTGGAGTCGTCGTCGTCGCCGGCAGATCCCGAGCCCACATCGACGTCGCAGCCAGACGGACCGCTGCCGCCGGCGCAGCTTACCGCGCCACAGGCCGATCGGTCTGGCCTGCCGCATGCTCCGGCCGCCCGTCCGCTGGAAACCTCGGCGCTGCCCCGCAGCGGGCACCGGCACGAGCGCACGGCAAATCGCGATTCGCGCGCGACCTCGCCCACCGCTGTGTCAGCCAAATCGCGGTCGCACGCCGCGGGCAACGCGTCAGAGCAGCAGAGTCCTCGCGCCGCACGTTCTTCTGCGCCTCGCGGGTCGGCCGACCACAATACAACAATGCCGGAACGCGCCGCCTCGGATCGCACATCGGCTGAGCATCGCGATCCTGAGGGTGGACAACGTGGCACGGGCGATTCGTCGCGCGAGCGCACCAGGAAAAAGCGCCGCCGACCGCAATGGGCGCCCTATCGCTGAGCCGCATCGTCCCCCCAAATCCTTGCGATTCGATGCGGAGCCGTGCGAAAGCGGCCGCCGGCCAACGGCAGCCGTCGCGGTGGTTGTCTTAAAGCAACCGGACAAATCCGATAAGCGACAAGCGAAACCGCGGTCTGCTTATCCGCAATTCCTGTTTTGTCCGTTGGCTCTTATAACTTCGCCAGCTTGGCCACCAGATCGACGGTGCGGCAGCTATAACCCCATTCGTTGTCGTACCAACTAACGGTTTTGGCCATGTTGCCATCGATCACCGTGGTCCAATCGCCGACGAAGATCGAACTGTGCGAATCGCCGATGATGTCGGACGAAACGATGGGGTCTTCGGTGTAATCTAAAATGCCCTTCAGCGGCCCTTCGGCGGCTTCGCGCATGGCGGTGTTGATTTCCTCGGCCGTCGCTTCGCGAGCAAGAATCGTCGTCAGATCGACAACACTGCCCGTGCCCACCGGTACCCGCATGGCCATGCCGGTCAGCTTGCCCTGAAGCTCGGGAATCACCAGCCCGACGGCTTTGGCCGCGCCGGTCGAGGTGGGAATGATGTTCTGTGCCGCGGCACGCGAGCGATAGAGGTCTTTGTGCGGTAGATCTTGCACCCTCTGATCGTTCGTATAAGCGTGCACGGTGGTCATCAGCCCTTTGACGATGCCGAACTTTTCGTTCAGCACCTTGGCCATGGGGGCCAGGCAATTGGTTGTGCAACTGGCATTGGAAACGCACCGCATCTCGGGCGTCAGGCGATCGTCGTTCACGCCCATCACGCAGGTCAGGTCGGGTTTGTCTTTGGCCGGGGCGCTGAGCACCACCTTTCGAGCCCCCGCTTCAAGGTGCGAATCGTAACCCGGCTTGCCGTCCGCCGCGCGGCTGGTGAACACGCCGGTGCTTTCGATCGCGATGTCTACCTCCAGGTCTTTCCAGGGCAGTTGGCTCGGGTTGCGCTCTTCATACACACGGATGTGCCGTCCGTTGACGATCAGTCCGTTCTCGTCGTGTTCCACCGTGCCATTGAAGCGGCGGTGGATGCTGTCATACTTCAACAAGTTGGCCAGTGTGCGATTGTCGGTCAGGTCGTTGATGGCAACCACCTCGAACTCGTCGCTGCGGGCCACCATGTTGCGAAACACCAGACGCCCGATGCGTCCAAATCCGTTGATCGCTACGCGAGTTGCCACGATAGGGCTCCTTTGTTGTTCGGTCGCCAGTGACGATTTTGAGTAGGTGTAGACTTAAAAGATAAAGATGGCGTGCAAGCCGTCTGGCGCAGGACAACCGATGCCGAGATGCAGCGCCGGTTCCATGGGCCTGAAACTCACTGCGGCACGTAGCCGCATCGGATTGCCGCCATCGGTGCGGTCTTCACGCATTGCTGAGGAAGTCGCCGGCCATTTCGCCGCAGCGCGACGAAAGAGTTCGCCACGCGGAGGGAAACTCGTGCCACCCCCTTCGCGCCGGCAACGTGGCTGAAACAAAACGGCCGAATTATACTGAGGGGCGGAAAAAACAACAACCAGCCCGGCGCAACCAGCCCGGGGCGGTGCGATGGTTTGCAGAGGCGCACGCCGATCGAGCCCTGCTCCCCAGTTCGCGAGCGAGCACGACAACCGTGGTGGAAAGATCGCGGCCCGACGACTCCACGCGGGCAGTCGCACTACGCCACGCATGGTTTTGCCCGCAAGCGGCCAAGGTGTGCCGCACAACAGCTCGATGCGTACGGATTTGCAATCGTTTGCAGTGGTGTCCTGATTTGTTGCAATGGTCTCCCGGCCTGCGTGCACAACAATGACGTTCGGCGGGGAACCGCTGGCACGCGGCGGCTCACATAGGTCGAACGCTTGTGCCCGTGGCGTCGTTCCGTTCCGTTGCTGGTGGGGCGGGCGCAATCGTCCGGCGGTTTCTCCGCTCTTATGGCAGCACGACGCACGCGATCACTTTTTGCGAGGCAGACCAACTTCCGGCAGTGCCGCAAACGGCCAGCGATGCGCACACCCGTGGATCACGAAAGAATCGTTCTATGAACCAATCGCCGACAGACGATCTGCGTGCTACCTTGGATCGGTTGCACCAAGAGCTGGAGTCGCTCGAAGGGGGCGATCCTGCGGTGCGGCAAATGCTTGTGGAAACGCTGCACGAAGTGGAGCAGGCGCTCGAGAAACTTCAATCCCCCGGCGCGACGGGTGGTACCGCCGCATCGACGGACGAGGCCGCTTCAGAAGAGGCGTCTGACGGCCAGACGGACCAGCAGCAAGCCGCCGAAGAACATTCGATCATTGACCGGCTTCGCGAGGCGGCGCAGCACTTTGAGGAGTCGCACCCAGTGCTTTCGTC
>WGDQ01000557.1 GCA_015493185.1 Planctomycetaceae bacterium | reverse complement strand
GATATGGTGTTCGTGCGTACCGTCGCTTCGCGCCGAGAACTGGCCTGCCTGGCGAGGCCCGCGGATGGACGGCGTCAGCCGCGATTCGTCGGCCCCGGTGCATTTCGGTCCGGAAGAAAACGTCGTCTGGCGAGTTCCGCTAGCGGGGCCTGCGGGAGCGACGCCCGTGGTGTGGGGCGATCATATTTTTCTCACGTCGGCGCGTGGTGAGGATTTATTGCTCGAGTGCATTTCTACGGATGGCAAGCCGCTTTGGACACGCAAAGTGGACGTGGGGAATCGCAACGTGCGCGGCGACGAGGGCAACTCGGCGGCTCCGTCTCCGGTGACTGATGGGAAGCACGTTTGGGTATTCATGGCCACGGGCATGCTGGCGTGCTACGACTTCGACGGAAACGAGGTTTGGAAATTCGATGTCGAAGATCGATACGGCAAGTTGAAAATTGCCTTTGGCATGACATCGACGCCGGTACTCGATGGAGATCGCCTTTACTTGCAGCTCATTCACAGTGGAGGGGCCATCGTTCTGGCACTCGACAAGGCAACGGGACAAGAGATTTGGAAGCATCGTCGTCAGAGTGACGCCAAGCTCGAGTGCGAACATTCATACGCGTCGCCCATCTTGTACCGCGACGCGCAGCGCGAATTTTTGCTTACGCACGGGGCCGATTACATCGTGGCCCATCGTTTGGAGGACGGCAGCGAAATCTGGCGCTGCGGAGGTCTGAATCCCAAAGGCCGCTACAACCCGACGTTGCGTTTCGTTGCTTCGCCGGCCTGGGCGGAGGGCATTATCATTGTGCCTTCGGCCAAAAACGGGCCGGTGCTGGCCTTGCGACCCGATGCGAGTGGCGACATTACCAATAGCTCGGAAGCGCACCTATGGGTGCGCAAAAAGAACACGCCCGACGTTCCATCCCCGTTGGTGGTCGATGGCCTTGTCTATCTTTGCCGGGAGAATGGCGACTTGATTTGTTTGGACGCCGCGACCGGCGAAGAAGTGTATTACAAGCGAACGCACCGCCAACGGCATCGGGCGTCGCCACTTTACGCGGACGGAAAGATTTATCTGGCCGCGCGCGATGGCGTGGTTACCGTGGTAAAGGCTGGCAGGCAGTTCGAAATTCTGGCTCAAAATGAGATGGGCGAAGACATCTCGTCTTCTCCAGTCGTGGTCAATGGCCGTTTGTACCTGCGCACGTTCGAAGCGCTGTATGCTATTGAGTGAGAGGCTCAACGAACTGCCCGAGTGAGCTGCCCCGGGCGACGCGATCGACACGCGTCGTGCCTTATTACAACCGCCTGAGTGGTTACGGTTACGCCTTCGATACCGGCACGCTGCTGTCGGGCGAAAGAGAACGCGCCTCGAAAAACTCACGTGCCGTGCACGAAAGAATCAGGCGGCTGTGAGCGGATGCGTTTGGAACTTGAGGTTGCTCTTGGCGTCTTTCCAACGTCGCAGGGCAACCGCTACCAGATGCCCGCCGAATGCGACAGATAGCTTCAACGCTGCTTCGAATTGCCCGCGACGACCTACCAGCGGCAGGCAGTCGAGATCGCATTCTGGGTCGGGATCGGTAAGATTGAGCGTCGGTGGCACGAAGCCATCGCGAAGAGCTAAGGTGGTGATGGCCAGTTCTACGCTGCCCGACGCATTGACCAAATGACCAAGCATCGACTTGGTGGCGCTCACGCACGTTTGTTCGGCAGCGCGACCCAACGCACGACGAATGCCGCGCACCTCGGCCAGGTCGTTCTGCTTCGTGCCTGTGCCGTGGGCGTTGATGTAGTCGATCTGTTTCGGCTTCAACGATGCCACCTCGAGCGCGCGGCGAATAACGTATGCCAGGGTTTCGCTTTCTGCATCGAGCCCGGTTACGTGATGGGCTTCTGCGGCCATGGCGCCACCGATCAGCTCGGCGTAGATCGAGGCCCCACGCTTTAGCGCATGGCTCAAGCGTTCGAGCACGAACACGCCGGCGCCCTCTCCCATCACAAAGCCTTTACGGCGCGAGTCGAAAGGACGACACGCCCTTTGCGGGTCATCGTCGTAGGCCAACACTCGCATGCGGTGGAACCCGGCGGCGAACAGCGGATGGAATGCCTCGCCACTGCCAGCCAATGCGATGTCGCACTGGCCATCTTGAATGGATCGGACAGCGGCCAAAATGTCGATCAATCCGCTAGCGCAAGCCGTGGAGTGGCAGATGCGAGGGCCGAAGAGACCAAGCTCGTTGGCAATGGACGAACAAGCCGTGTTGGGTAGCCACTGCTGCCACCAGGCAAGAGCGCCCGGCTGACTATCGTCGTAAAAGCCGTATCGCTGTTCGACGAAGCCGGTGTCGCCCATGTGGCCGCTGATGGCGCAACCGAAGCGGTTGCGATCGATCTGGTTCCAATCGATCTCGGCGTCGGCAAGGGCCGCGGCTGCGGCCCGGCGACACATGGTTGCAACGCGATGTTCGCGCGGGCGATCGGGCTCGATATCGACCGGCGCCCCCAGCAGCAGACCGTCTGGAATTCCAGGAAGCCCCTGGATATGCCGCACGCCACTGCGGCCTTCTCGAACAGCCTGCCACACACTTTCACGGTCGAGGCCCAACGAGGCCAATAGCCCAATGCCGGTGATGACTACCGGCTCGGGACGACCATTTCGTGATGCGGTGTTTCGGGCCAAGGGTCGATCCTCTGGCGCCGATTGTCTCAGCCAATCGTGCCAATGATGCTAGCTTGCAATCACCAATGCTGCTCTTCGCGCGTGGCTCAACCGTAGAGCGGTGCAACGGCAAAGCGCAAAGCGACCGGAGGCGTTACGCCCATCTATTCTGTTTTCGACCAAAAACGGTCTGGTTCCCAAGCCAGTTCACGCTCGGCCGCATGAAAAACCGTGCCGAGCCAAGTCGCGAACGTTCCTCGATCCGCAACGAACTACCCAACCTGTTGCCCACAGGTGAGACAGCAGTATAGGAAAGTTGGGGTTTTTTCTTCAAGTAGCCCATTTTGGTGGTGGGGCGAGCCGAGGGGTGGAGACGTTGAGCCCCCTGGGCGGGGCATATTGCTCTGGGACGCGGTGTCAGGCAACTCTATCGGCTGTCCAGCCTGCGTGAAAACCCCTGGCTGGTGCGAGCATGCAGTGTTGAGCTGCCGACGCAGACATTACACGAAATGCACGGTTTGCGGCTAGAGAGCTTTTAAAGAAGTGATGCCGCTCGCAACGTGTTCCTGTAAAAGCTGTTACGGAACATGTGGTGGGCAGCGAGAAGCTGGCACCGGCGGTGATTTCCGCATGTTCGTCCGACAGCCTGAGTCGCCGGTCCATGCGATGCTAGCGCTCCTGCGCGGTTTGTGTGCCCAGATTTGCGGATTGTGAGGTGTCGTTCCGGAAATCCCAGACGCATATGGATGAGCGGTTTTTGCTCGCCACGCGACGGATGAAAATTCATAAGCCTTTTTAGGGAAGCAGTTTAAGGCTAACGGTGCGAGCCATCGCTGAAGAAATCCTTGCAAAAGACGGGCGAAACAGTAAACTGCGGTCTCGTGGGATTTCGGCCCATTTATGGCAGAGAAAGCAAGCCATGTCGGGAAAACAGTCCCAATACTTAGCAAGGCGGTTTTGACGGTTTGGTTTGAGGAACGGACTCGTTTCAACAGCAGGTGACGACGCATCGCGCGACTTTCGGGCACATATGTCGAACGCCGATGAAATGATCCTTGGCGAGTTCACCCGCACGCTGGATGAGCGACATCGGCTGTCGGTGCCAAAGGAACTAAGTACGCAACTTGCCCGCGACGGGGATGAGCGTTTTGTGCTGGCCAAAGAACGGGCCGGTTGCCTGAGCCTTTGGTGCGAGAATACGTGGACGACGCAGCTTGAGCAGGGAGTTGATCTGGTCCGACGCAAGATACAGGCCGGAAAGTTGAACAACCGAGTGGCCGATGTGCAGCTTTTGGGTCGGCTTTTGTCGACCCGGCATCGATCGGTTCAGCTTAGTGGTCATGGCCGGTTGCTCATTCCGGAGGGGTTCCGGGAGTTTTTGGGAGTCGAACCGGGAGGGACCGTGATGGTGGTTGGTGCGGCCGTGTGCATCGAAATATGGCGTCCGGATGCGTGGCTCGACTATTTGCGCGAGCAAATGCCTGACTTCCGGAGGGTTTTCGAAGATTTGGCCGGCTGAACCGCCACAGAGGGTGTGCGACAGTTAACAGTTACACGTCTGACGGTGAGCACGATGCCGACTGTGGCTGCGCGAGATGAGGTCAGTACAGGCGATTGAAGCGACCACAACGGGTCCGGATAGGAAATAAAGAGAGGTAAATCGGTAAGGAGAAGCAGCAACCGATCATTGCAGTCAGCAGCCATGCCCAGTGGGGATGGGATGTTCTTTGGAGTTCCCCCGCCTGTGTCACCGGATCGGGAGCCCATGTAGCCAAGGAATTGGCACCAGCGTCGGCACGGATTGGCCAACTTTCCCCCTGCTGGGCATGGCTTTTTTGCCTACTCTGTGGTTTTTCTGTTGCGATACGCTCCTGATGCGAGCATTTGTGGGACGATGCGATCGAGACGCGTTGTGATAACCTGGCTTCGCAGGCACCTCGATGAGCGATGCGAACGTGCGGATCGGTCCCGGTCGCTGTTGCGTCGTGGCGCAAAAGAGCGGGGCCTACAACCGTGAAAAAACTGCGAAAGAAGCAGGGGAAAACGACTACTAGGACGGTGAGGACGTCCGCTCGCCTGCCCTAAAATACCGTAGCCTCTTGAGGGAGAACCGAAAGCCTCCGGTTGAGGGAGAAGCGAACGGCAGGCTCGCTTTGTTTCTCAAGGATCAAGAATTCAGACCGAAACGCTGCTGATGGCGTTCATCGCATCGGGCTGGGCTGCATAAGTGGCGGTCAATGCTCTTGGCTCGGTGCGCTGTTTTTGGCCTGTTCGGCCGCCTGCCGCATTGCTTCAGCAACAGCCTTTTGGGCTTCTACGTAAGCCAACCGTAGCTCATGCAATAGTTGGCTCATCATCGCGATCTCTTCTGGAGTGCGGTTGCCTTCTGTCTTTTTCTCAAGCATTTCCAGCGTGTCGATATAGTGACGCGCGTAGTCGAGCTGGATTTCAGCCCGCCCTGTGAGTGGATTCGGCAACTGCCCCATCGAGAGCATGGCCTGCGTTGCAAGCGTGGTGCACAGTGTTGTTAATGTGGCGGGTGGCAACTGTGCTGTCTCGGGCGAAGCCGAACCGCCCTCAGCCGCCGCTCCGGGCGCGTTCCCAAGCTCTTGTTGCTGTTTCTTTTGTTGTTCGAGCGCTTCTTTTTCGGCTTGAGCCTGGCTCTTCCAATCCTCGTCGATAATGATCTTTTTTTCTTCGCCGCCGTTGCTCATTTCTATCTCTCTCTTTCGATTCCCGACGGTTTCTGGTGGTGGATTCTGACCGTCGCAGAAAGTTCAGGGCACATGTGCCACGGTTAATGTTCGGGGCATGCATTCGATTCTTGCGGCAGGCATTTGCCGGGCTGAAACCGCATAGAACACCCGTTCCGCAAGCATCTTCGTAATCCTATCAGATGCAGAGATGCTTGTCTTCGAAGCAGTACGGAGCCGCGATCGAGACACCAAAACCAATGACGGCGTTGCGGCGGGCAATACCAGCGCGTGTTGTCCTGGCGGTTTGGCAGGGAGCTTCAAGCCGACGCGCCACCGGAAGCTTCCCATTCGCCCACACGTTCGGCCCTCCGCTGATGCCGATGTACGGCCGCAGCAACAAAGCTGGCGAACAAGGGATGTGGATCGGTCGGCTTCGATTTGAATTCCGGGTGGTATTGCACGGCGACGAACCACGGATGGTCGGGGATCTCCACAATTTCGACCAGCGTGCCGTCGGGGCTGGTGCCTGTTGCCAACATACCATGGGCGGCAAATTGTTGCCGGTAGGCGTTATTGAATTCGTAACGATGCCGGTGACGCTCAGATATTTGCATGCGTCCGTAGGCGGCGGCCGCACGGCTGCTGGGTTCTAGTTGGGCCGGATGCGCGCCGAGCCGCATCGTCCCGCCCTTGTCGGTGATTGTTTTCTGCTCATCGAGCAGGCAGATGACCGGATGGCTTGTGTCCTTGGCGAATTCCGTCGAATGCGCTCCTTCGAGCCCCACAACATGCCGAGCGAATTCGATCACGGCACACTGCATGCCGAGGCAAATACCAAAAAATGGCATTGCCCGCTCGCGCGCAAAACGGATGGCTTCGACCTTGCCTTCAACGCCTCGTTCGCCAAATCCGCCAGGAACGAGCAGCCCGTCGTAACCGGACAGAAGTTTTTCCGGGCCTTCCTGCTCGATCAGCTCGCTTTGGATTCGCTGGATGCGGACCTGTGCGTTGTTGGCAATGCCTGCATGGTCGAGCGCTTCGTAGATGGATTTGTAGGCGTCGAGATGCTTTGCGTACTTTCCTACCACCGCGATGCTGATTTCGTGTTCCGGGTAGCGCAGATTACGCAACAGCTCATGCCACTCGGCCAGATTCAAAGGCCCGGCTGTCAGATTCAGCTTGCGGACAATCAGCTCATCGAGCTCATTTTCAACGAGGCTGATAGGCACTTCATAGATGGAAAAATCTTTGTCGCGTTCTTCGATGACTGCTTCGATGGGCACGTTGCAGAACAGGGCGATTTTTTCCCGGTCGTCGCGCGCCAACGCACGCTCGGTGCGGCAAATGAGAATGTCGGGCTGGATACCGATTTCGCGCAGTTGGCCAACGGAGTGCTGCGTGGGCTTGGTCTTCAATTCGCCGGCTGCTCGCAAGTAAGGAACGAGCGTTAGGTGGATGTAGAGGCAGTTTTCTTTACCCACGTCGAGCGAAAATTGGCGGATGGCTTCCAGAAAAGGCTGACTTTCGATATCGCCAACGGTGCCGCCGATTTCGGTGATGACGACATCCACATCGTCGCCCGCCAGCTTGTGGATCACGCCTTTGATTTCGTTCGTGATGTGCGGGATTACCTGCACGGTTTTACCTAGGAACTCGCCCCGACGTTCCTTGTTGATCACCGCTTGATATATCTGACCGGTAGTGTAGTTCGAATCGCGAGTCAGCGGGCTGTTCGTAAAGCGTTCGTAGTGTCCCAGGTCGAGGTCTGTCTCGCTTCCATCGTCCAGCACGTAAACTTCGCCATGCTGATAGGGGCTCATGGTGCCCGGGTCGACATTGATATATGGATCGAGCTTTTGCATCCGGACGCGAAGCCCGCGGTTTTCGAGCAGCATGCCAATCGACGCGCTCGTGAGCCCCTTGCCGAGCGAGCTGACAACGCCCCCGGTCACAAAAATATGTTTCGTCATATCGAACAGTCCGTAAAAGCGCAGGGGACGAAGCCAGGCGAACGACGCCGTCAGATCGCTGGTTGCGCTGAAAAGCTCGGCGACGACGCGGTTGCGCAGCGCAGAACCGAGCGAGCAGCCATCTGTCCTGTTTCGAGTGCGCAACGGCCGATAAGCCGTTCAGCGTACGGCGCCCCCACTTGGGCAATCCTGATTCTCAAGTTGGATTGTAGCGCTGCGGTTCTGAACTGACAAGCATGGGCCCGGAGCTGCTACGGTCGCGAAGATAGCGACGTCCGACGGGCAGAGAGCCGATGGTGAAGAACGATCTGTCATCGAAGATTCGTTCCCCAGCGATTTCGGGGACCGAACACAAGAAAGCGCGGAACAAGCCGCCAAACGGTGCGGCGCCAACGTGTCTCATTGAGAAGTGGGGCTAGGAGAGGGGAGCGGCGCAAGGCCATGACCGTCGATCGAAGTCGGAGGGATCGCGTTTCGTTGCCGATGACGCTGAACAAACGCCTTGTAATCCTCCAGCGTATCGATGCCGACAGTTGGCTCGTCAACCACATCTACCACGATCTGATAGCCCGAGTCCAACACGCGCAGTTGTTCGAGCTTCTCTGCTTGTTCCAGCGGCGACGTCGGCATTTTCGCCAGACGAAGCAGAAAATCGCGGCGATAGGCGTAGATGCCCAAGTGCAGCAAGAACAGCGGTGGATCAGCGCGGAGCAGTGCATCGTTCCACTCCCGTACGTGTGGTATGGGGCTACGGCTGAAATACAACGCTCGACCTTGCTGATCAACGACCACTTTGACGCAGGCGGGGTCTTCCAATGTGTGGCGATCGCGTATCGGCGTTGCCAAAGTCGACATGACCGCCGTGGGGCGCTCGATCAAGAGCTGCGCCACGCGGTCGATCGATTCCGCGGAAAGTTCTGGTTCGTCGCCTTGTACGTTTACCACGATATCGACGTCGGGCAGTCGGCTGGCTACCTCCGCCACGCGATCGGTTCCGCTGGCCAGATCGGCGGAGGTCATTGCCACCCGACCGCCAAACGCGCGTACGGTGGTGGCGATCTCTTCGTGATCGGTAGCGACAATCGTGCCCTGCGGAATCTGAGCCTGGCACGCTGACTCGTACGTGTGCTGAATCAGCGGTTTGCCTGTTTCGCAAAGCAGCAGCTTTCGAGGCAAACGCGTTGATGCAAGTCGGGCCGGGATGACGATTTGACATGTGGTCCGCGCAGCCCGATTTCTAGAGTTGGCCGTCGTCGAAGGTAGGGTTTCTGACACGTTAAGAACTCCGTTTCGCAAACCGACTATTCACGCGTTCCGACCGGATCGGCCGAGCCACTCGCTGTGGCGCCCGACGACGGCAGTTGATAGCCGATGTCGGCTGCCACGGCCAGATCAGTGCGATCGTATGGGAATTGTCGGTTTGTTGGCGTCGGAGGGGCGCTGATCGAAGGGGCAGTGTCGGGGCAACCAATCGAGAAACCGGTCGCGGAAGGCACGGTTGAGACCAAAGGCCGGCATGACAATGTTAAAATGGATAAAATGGGTCCGATGCTGGCGTAGCGGCGTTTCGCTCGTGAAGTTCGGATGGAGTGTTAATGGCGATGCGTGGTCGCAGCCCGTTTCGGGTTGTCGAGTGGCTCGCCGAGTTTGCGGTGATGCCGCCCAAGGTCGCTTTGTGTCGGAAGAGAATCGAAGTTGGGAGTGTGCACGGTTCTTTGGTACGATCGCTGCGACGCTGGAGGGAAGGGGCCAATCGAGTAGCACTTGCGCAACGCGCACACCATGTCGGACGGTGGCTTCGCGTGCATGTTTTTGGTGGCATTGCGGGTGATTGTTCGCGTGTTTCGTTTTCTTCTTTCCCCTTTTTTCTCCGTTTGTCTTGTTTTTTTCTTCCGCGAAAACCCTTGCCGCCCGTGGCTTCGGTTGCAGCGGGCGAAGCCCGACGAGTAGCCCAACAAGATCCCGGCTGGCTCT
>WGDQ01000556.1 GCA_015493185.1 Planctomycetaceae bacterium | reverse complement strand
GACGTTGCACTGCTCAACGCTTCGTGCCGTCTCACCGCTCGGCAGGCAAGTCCGCCGCGCCACATCTATTTACGACGGGCAAGCTCATTGTTCGCGCAGTGGCCCCCCTTTTCGGCCAACGCTTCCACCGACTAGTAACCTGTGGCACCCCGAAGCGGAAAATCATGGGCCTCAACCAGGCGCCCGCACCACCGGCGCACGACTCTTCATGGTTCGTCGGCCGTTGTCGAATCGGAAGATCGGCCCCTTGGCGCCCGCGGCGATCGCTTATTGGGCCTGGCCGTTCGCTTCGGTCCCCCCGCAAAGGCCAGCTTCCGCCCCCACAGCACTTTCCGGCATCGCGGTCGGGTTGGTCGGCCATCTGCCGAAAAAAGAAAAAAGCCGCCCGCTGCCAGCCCGGGCGCCGTATTTTGCGGAGAAAACCCCTCGTGCATTGATCGACAGGCCGGCGGCTGCGAACAATAGTAGGGCGGTGTTACCACGTCGCTGCGCGGACGTTCATCTCGGCCAGCGCTGCCCGATCATCGAGCCGCTCGGCACCAGAGCAGCAGGCCAAGCCGGCTCGTCCGCACAGTAGGACACGAACAGCCAAATAACGATCGTGATACGTGGTTCGTAGTTCGTCACTACCAGGTCACGGTTCCCCGCTTGCGGCTTATGGTCCACGGCTCATGATTCCGCGTACGTGAACCGCCGCCTGCGACGCGCCGGCTTGTGATTCGGTAACTGCGATTCGGTAACTTGATCGTCGCGACGCGCACTTCCTTTTTTTCTTTTTTTCTGACGGAACGCCACTGCAATGCACTTCGAAGAGGGACAAACCGTCGGCATCGACTTGGGCACCACCTTCTCGACCATCGCCTATATGAACGAGGAGGGCCAGGCCGTTCCGCTGCCGAACGACGAGGGCGACGAAGAAACGCCTAGCCTGCTCTTGCTGGCCGAAAGCGGGCACGTGATCGTTGGTCCCAGTCCTATGCGGGCCGCACTCGAAGACCCCGAAAACATCGTCGACCGCGTGAAACGGCACATGGGCGACCGGCAGTTCAAACGCACGTTCGACGGCCACGAAATCACGCCCGAGTTCGTCTCGGCCCTCATCCTCAAAAAGGTGCGGCAAGATGCCGAAAAGCACATTGGCAAAATCGCCAACGCCGTGATTACCGTGCCCTACTACTTCAACGACGCACGCCGCAAGGCCACGCAAGATGCCGGTCGCATCGCGGGGCTGAACGTGATCGACATTATCAACGAACCCACGGCGGCCACGCTCACCTATGCCTGGACACGCGGCGAGCTGGGCGCGATCGATCGCAAGTTCGAGCGGCCGCATTTGGCGCTGGTTTACGATTTGGGCGGCGGCACGTTCGACGCCACGCTGGTTCGCTACACACCCACCCGCTTCCAGGTGTTGGCCACCGACGGCGACGTATACCTGGGCGGTATCGACTGGAACGAACGTCTGGTCGATCACGTGGCGGCCGCCTTCCAAGAACGACACGGCACCGACCCCCGGCAATCGCCTGCCACGTTGCAAGTGTTGCGCAACGATTGCGACGCGGCCAAAATCGCACTCAGCCAGCAAGAGCAAGCCACCATCGCCTGTCGTCACGAGGGCAAAAGCATCCGGGTCACGGTCACGCGCCAGCAGTTCGAAGAGATGACGGCCGACCTGCTCCAACGCACCATCGACACCATCGACCTGGTGCTCGAACAGGGCAAGGCAACCTACGAGCAGCTCGACGCCATTGTGCTGGTGGGCGGCTCGACGCTCATGCCCAAGGTCGCCGCGCAGATCGAGGCCGTCACGGGCATCGAACCCTACCGCGGCCTTTCGCCCCACACGGCGGTTGCCCAGGGCGCGGCCATCCATGCGGCCATTCTCGAAGTCAAACATCGCGGGCAGCAGAGCCGTCTGGCCGAGGTGGTGCGAAAACATCTCTCGGCCGTCCGGCAAGAAGAAGTGAACTCCCACGGGCTGGGCATGGTGGCCCGCCATCCGAAAACCGGCAAGCCGATCAACCATGTGATGATTCCCCGCAACACGCGATTGCCGGTCGAGGTTCGTCAGACCTTTTACACCAATCAGCCCAACCAACAGCGTGTGACGGTGAAAGTAACCGAGGGCGACGCGCCCGACCCGGCCGCCGTCACGTTGATCGGCAACTGCCGCGTGACGGGGTTGCCGCCCAATTTGCCCAAGCGGTCGCCGGTCGAGGTTATCTACTCGTTCAACGCCGACGGCCGCGTTCGGGTGCGGGCGATCGACAAAACCGGCGGCAACGAGGCGGCCACGGTCATCGAACGCCAGGCTGGGCTCGATGAGTCGCAGGTCGACCTTTTCCGACGTCTGGCCGCCGAGTACAAGGTGGAGTAAGTTTTCTTCAGAACGTCTCCGTTTTTCGTCGTCCAATAGCATGCGGCCCGACGTGCCGCGGCCACCGGTGTTTCGCATTGGCGGCGCATCACTCGCATCGTGGCAAAAAAACCAACCATGGCAGAGCAGCTCGACGTTTATCGCGATTGGCTGGGCATCAAAGATCCCGAACGCCCGCTCAACTACTATCAGCTCCTGCGACTGAAAAAGTTCGAAGACGACCCGGTCCGCATTCGCACGCACTATCGAAAGCTCAACGCCCACGTTCGCAAATATGCCGCGGGCGATTACGCGGCCGAGTCGCAGGCGCTGCTCAACGAGCTGGCCAAGGCCATGCTCTGCCTGACCGATGCGAAGCGCAAGGCCGAGTACGATGCCTCGCTCGGTCGCAAAGCCGTGGCCGGCCGGCGGCAGCGATCGTTCGAAGAAATTCTGCTGCTTCGCAAGGTGCTCGATCAGGAAAAACTCGACAAAGCACGGCAATTTGCCGATGCCGTGGGGTTGGAGCTGCGCGACGCCCTGTTGCAGCAGAAAACCGTTAAGCCCGAAATCGTCATGCAAGTGTATGCCGAGTCGTTGGGGCTGCCGTATCTCGATCTGGGCGATGTGCCCTTGAACCCTGAGTATCTGAAAAAAGTGCCCGCCGTGCTGGCGCGTCAGCATTCGTGTGCCCCGGTGATGGTCGACGACGGCACGATGCTGCTGGCCTCGCCCGTGCCGCTGCGGCCCGAAGTGGAAGACGAACTGCGATTGCGGCTGAGCATGCCGGTTCGCTCGGTGCTCTGCACCCCGGCGGCCATCAACAACGTGGTGGCCAAATACTATCCGAAAGAAGCCGCCGCGGCCGAAAT
>WGDQ01000555.1 GCA_015493185.1 Planctomycetaceae bacterium | reverse complement strand
GGTTGGTAAAGCTCTTCGTCCACCTCAACGGGCCGAGTTGCCGCTTCGCGATTGACCGTCATGAGCTGGCTCGTCGGCCGGAAGACGGTCATTTTGTCTTCGAGCTGCTCGATGAGATCGAGCGCCTTGATCGCGGCCTGCGGTCCTTGCGGGTATTGACCGGCGTTGAAGCAAACCTCGAACTCGCAGGCCATTGCCCGGCGCGAGAAGTGCACCAGATACGGACGGCCGACCAAATCGGGCAACGCCGCCGGCAGGCCGGTTGGCACAGTGCGATCGCCAGACGTAGCCGCCGCGGCACGGCCCGTCAGAAATGCCCGACGACTGGATCGAGAAGAAGGTGAGTTCATCACCCTCAATTATAAACGTTGGCACCTGCCGCCGCAGCACACCGCTCTGGTAAACAGCACACCGCTCTGATAACACGCCTCTCGCAGCGTTTGTGGTGTCACACCAGTTTCGCCGGGACGACATGAATTTCTCTTTGAATCGCTCTGCAAGGTTGCTCTCGTTTCGTTTTTCGTCGTGTCCGATGCCGACAACGGCGGTTACCTGCTGCGCCGGCCGTTGCCTTCGTAGGTGCCGTCGTTTTCTTGTCACGATCAATGGAACGCACCTAGCGGCATTACCGCGGTTCACCATTGGTGAGCGGTCGACGCGGTTGCAACTCGCGTCTTGGGCCGGACGTTCGGTTGACTTGCGCGTTGTTGCGCATCGTTTAGGGACGCTTGGATTGCGCGGACGATGTGGCCGTATATGTTCGATTGGGGGCAATCTTTTCACCAACCGCGAGGGTGCAGGTCGCACTTTGTTTTTTATGTAGTGGTTTGATAGCAGCGATATGGGGTGAGGCGTTTGGGGCGTTGGCGCCAGAAGCGTGCGAGGGTGTTGGTTTGGCTGAGGTGGTCGGCGGCTAGCTGAAGCATTGGCTCGGCGCCCCGATGCCAGAACTTTTCGGTTCCCTTCATGCGGCGGTTGATCTGCTTGATGGTCGACTCGATGTGGCTGCTGGTGATCGGCAGCCCGAGTCGGCGGTATTCTTGGTACCGCATTCGCCCACGCTGATTCCGAAGATAGCCCAACGTTCGGCCCACGATCGCGGCCGGACAGGTCTCGTCGCCATCCGGGGGCGGACCGAGTTCGTCCAAGCGCGCGGCGATCGCCGCGATCAACTTATCCGTGGCGCCTTGCCACAACCATTGCACCCAACGAACGTAGTCCTGCCAGCCGGCTCTGCTCTCGCGACCGGCCATCGCCGCCGCGTACACGTAGCAGACCGCGTGTGTGAAATCGAGAATCGGCGTGTAGTGCGAAAAGTATCTCTGGTGCACGCCCCAGTTGGTCGCCGATCCGTCGGCCACGAACGCCTTGCGCTCCGCTGCGTGAAAGCCCCGCCGGTGCGCTTCGGCCACCAAGCGTGGACCCAATACTTCATTTCCGCCGCGGGTGGCAACGACGCTTTTGACCAACACCGCAGGACGCCCCGCGCGATCGTCGGGACAGTCTTCGTCGAGGGGCTCAGCCTCTTCGGCGAAAGCAGAAATTCCCTGGATTTCTCGGCTCAAATCGTGCATTCGCCGAGGATCGACGAACGTCTGGGGGATCGCCGGGCAGGGGTCCGCCTCCTGGGCTTCGCTCAGCATGCTCAGGCAACAGCCCACCAGCGACTCTTTCCAATAACCGCCCGCCTCGCCCTGTTTTTCGTGCCGATCGCGGATTTGAATCCGCCCGCCGTCCATCATCACGCACGCCACTTGCGGAACCTGATCGGTCGGGCTCTTTTGTTGTTCGGGCAGCGGCAACTCTTGATAGGCCTCGGCCTGCTGTTCGATCTCGGCGACCCGCTCGCTGCCCACCCGCTCGGTCCAGCGCTGCACCCGTTTGACGCTGACCTGCGTCTCGGCCAGGGCTTCGAGGTCTTCGGCGGCGGTGGCGAACGACGGCGACCGTGCGCCGGCGTGCACCACCTTCTTGAGCATCCCCGGCGTGAACGGGCAATCGACCTCAACGCCGATCGCCTGCGTCCGAGGGAAAAAAAGCCTTGCGGCAGCAAGGGCAGAAGTACTCCGGCTCGCTGATCAGCACCGGCCCTCGCCGGCCGATCAGTTCCCGCTCACGCATCTGTCGATAGTGGCCGGCTTGGTTGCATTGCGGACAGTTTGCTTCTTTTTCGCGGGGCCGCCGCTGTGACACCTGACGGGTCAACTCGACGCTGACCGCGTCGCCGATCTCGATTGCCTGGTTTTCCACCGCGTCCAACCAGCAATCGCCCAGGCTCTCGTCGACGTCGCCCAACACTTCGGCCAACTCGCTCACCAGGGCCGCAATCCGCTGCTTCCGTTCCTCGCTAGTTGCCATCCGTAGCTCTCCCAATTCCCCAGCTTCTCGCCGGAACGCCCCACCTGTGGTCAAATTCACTCCACCTAGCAAACCATATTTCGACAATCTCGCAAAGTGCGACTTGCACCCCACGTTGAGCCGTCCGGCGAACGTCTATTGGCCCGCGGCGGGCTCTGCCACTATGATGCCCGGCCGATCGCTGCCGCCCCCCAACCAATCACCGGCGGCTCAGCGGTGGCTATCGCTGCGCGCCGGCCGCCGGCCGGTGTTGGCCACTATGGTTTCGCGCGCCGCATCGTCACGGAATCGAGACCCCTTCGCTATTGCTTCCCCTGTTCCCTTGCATCGGCCCTCGCTGGGCAAATCCACTGCCATGACCGGCCCGCCCGTCATCGTTTTCACCAACGGTTGCTTCGATCTGCTGCACCCTGGGCATGTCAGCCTGCTGGAGCGCTGCCGCGCTTTGGGCGATCGGCTCATCGTGGGGCTCAACAGCGACGCCTCGATTCGTCGTCTCAAAGGCCCCAGCCGCCCACTCATTCCCGAGGCCGATCGGGCCGCCATGCTGCGGGCCTTGCGGGCTGTTGACGAAGTCATCCTTTTCGACGAGCCCACGCCGGCCCGCTTGATCGAACAGATTCGCCCCGATGTGTTGGTCAAGGGCGGCGACTGGCCCATCTCCCAGATCGTCGGTGCCGATGTCGTTCGTGCCCGGGGCGGACGCGTGCTCTCGCTGCCGCTCGAGCCGGGCTATTCCACAACCTCGCTCATCGAGCGCATCCGAAACATTCACCAGTCCACTGCCGCCAGCAGCGAAGGTGCGTCATGGCGCCGAGCATCCTGATCATCAAACTCAGCTCGATGGGCGATTGCATTCACACGCTGCCCGCGCTGGTCGCCATTCGCAAGGCGTGGCCACAGGCCACCATCGGCTGGGCCATCGAGCAGAGCCACGCCGAGCTGATTCGCGATCACCCGCTGCTCGACGAGGTCATTCCCTGGCATCGCGGCACAGTGCGCGGCGCGCTTGACTTCCTCCGACGGCTTCGACGCCGCCGCTGGGACGTGGCGATCGACTTTCAGGGCCTGCTGCGCAGCGCCGTGGTGGCCCGCCTCAGCGGTGCCCGTCGGCGCATTGGATATCGCCCGCTTCGCGAGGGGGCCCACTGGTTCTACAACGACCCAGTGCCCCTGGAAACCATGGACCGCCATGCCGTCGAACGCAATCTCCTGTTGGCCGCACACCTCGAGGGCGTAACAGCGCCGCCCCCACTGGTGCGGCCCTATCTTGCCGAACAACCGCCTGCCGACACACGGCCGCAGCGCGACCGCTTTCCGCTGCCCCTCACCCAAGCCGATCGTGCTGAAGCGGCGGCCTGGCTCAGCCAAATGGGCTACGTCGCCTCGGCCCACCGGCTGGTCGTCTTCTGCCCCGATTGCCGCAAGCCGGCCAACCGCTGGCCCGCGCATCGATTCGCCCAATTGGCCGATTCCTTGGCAGCCAACGATCCGGCCGTTCGCATCGCCCTCTGCGGCGGTCCCGGCGCCCGCGCCCGCTGCGACCAAATCGCCGAAAAGTCGTCTGTGCCCATGTGGCGGGCCGACGGACGCTTCGGCCTGCGGGCTTCAGCCGCGCTGCTCGAGCAGGCGGCCGTCGTCGTCACCGGCGACACGGGCCCCATGCACCTGGCCGTGGCCGTCGGCGCTCGGGTCGTTGCCCTGTTCGGCCCGGCCAACCCGTTGCGAACCGGCCCCTACTGCGATCGGGCGATCGTCTTGCACCGCAAGCTGTCGTGCTCGCCTTGTTTCGCCCGCCACGGCTGCCCCCTGGGCGACGAACCACCCCGCTGCATGTACGAAATCGATGCCCAGCAGGTCACCGCCGCCGTGCTCGATCAGTTGCATCGTCATCAGCACCCGCAACAGGCCACCCGTCGGAAAACGGCATGACCTCCCGCAGCGATTCATCACCGCCCGCCG
>WGDQ01000554.1 GCA_015493185.1 Planctomycetaceae bacterium | reverse complement strand
ACGCAAAAGAGACGCAAAAAACAAGTAAGCGGCGTGAAAGCACAGGGAGACGACAAGGCATGGCGAGGGGTTCGACTGCGGTGGCGGCATGCGGGTTGGCGTGGCTGATCGGCTGCACGGTGGCATGGGCGCAAGATGCGGCGGATTCGCCGCCGTTGCCCGAGCCGCCTCCGGCAACCGAGACCACTGAGTCGGCAGAGCCAGCAGCGGAGGGGCCTACCGAAACGGTGATCGATGGCGCCACGAATGTGGAGCTGGTGCCGCACTGGCAGGCGGGCGACGTGCTGCGTTACAAAACACGGACCCAGCACGAACGGATCGAGCATGGCGTGGTGAGCGTGGAGTGGTCGGCCGATCGTGACATCACCATCGAGGTGGTTGAAGCAACCGACCAGGGATTTCGCACGAACTGGACCTTTGGCGAGGCGACGTTTCGCGACCGGAGCGGTCACGTCGATCTGGGCATCAAGTTGGCCAGCCGCATCATGGCTGGGCAGCCGATCACGATTGATCTGGATGCCCGGGGCACGTTGCAGGGCATTGCGCAATGGGAGGCGTTGCGCGAGCAGCTTCGCGCGGCGCTCGATCCGGCCGTCGAGTGGCTTTCGGCCAGCGAAGATGCCAGCGAGGTGGCGGCGCTCAAAGATCAGTTTGAGAGCCTGCTGGAAAATCAGGACGCGGCCCAAGAGGTGCTGCTGGGAAGCGTGAAGGCGTTTCTTACCGTGTATGGCGAAACCTACACGGTGGGGCAGCCACTCGAATTTGAACGCACGACCGCCAATCCCTTTGGCGGCGATCCGTTTCCGATCGTTGAGGCGATTGTGATGGAAACCTACGACCCGGAAACGGGCGTGGCCGGACTGGTGTGGCGGCAGCGCATGGCGCCCGAGCGGACCGTGGAGATATTGCGGCACGTGCTCGACGCGCTTTCGAAACGCGACGACGTGAAGCCCGAGCTGATGGATCGCGTGCGCGCCATGTGGTTGCAGGACGACGCGGTTTTTCGAGTCGACACGAAGACCGGCACCGTGTTGGCCATGAAGCACCGGCAAGGCATGCGCGAAAGCCGCAACGTTTGGAAGGCCAGCACGGCCCTGGCGTTCTTGCAAACACCGTAGCGCGCCGCAAGCGAATGCTGTACGGATGCGAGAATTCGCAGGCAGCTGGCGGCATCGGTAAGGCCGCGGCTTTGGCCGGGGATGTGTGCGAGGGGGTTGCGGCGTTTTTTTCTCTCTTTCTTTTTTCCGGTGATGCCGCACTCTTGTGCGAAGCGGAATGGCTTACCAGACCGTCCAGCCGCCGTCGACGGTGACCACCGCGCCGGTCATGTAGGCCGAAGCGGGCGAGAGCATAAAGAGCACCGCGCCGCGATAGTCTTCGGCCCGGGCCATGCGCCCCAATGGCGTGCGTGCCGCGTATTGTTCGACGAATTGCGGGTGTTGGTTGTCGAACACCCCGCCCGGCACAAGGCAGTTGACGCGAATGTTGCGCTCGCGGAGATGCACGGCCAGATAGCGCGTGAGCTGGATCACGCCGGCCTTCGAGGCGGCGTAGGAGACCGGCGAATTGACGCCCGAGTCGCCGTAGATCCGTGGATCGGGCGAAACGACGCCGTAGGTCGAGGCGATGTTGACGATGCGGCCTCCGCCGTGGGCGGCCATCGAGCGGGCGAACGCCTGGCAGGCCAGGTGCACGCCGGTAAGGTTCACGTCGAGCACGCGGTCCCAGGCCGATTTGGGGTACGACTCGACATCGGACGAGTAGAAACCTTGCCCGCGAAATTGGGCCGAGTTGACCAGCATGCACGGTGGGCCGAGCGACCGCTCGATTTCGGCCACGGCGGCTTCAAGCTGTTCGGGCTGGGTCGTATCGGTTTCGATCGCCAGAAGCTGTCGCGAGGTGGCGCGGGCGATTTGATCGGCCACATCGCGAGCGGCCTGGATATCGACATCGAGCAGGGCCACCTGAGCACCGGCCTGGCTGAGCGTGCGGCACAAAACGCGCCCGATTCGCCCGGCCCCACCGACGACGGCCGCTACCTGATCGTGCAGGCCGAAAAGCTCGTTGAGAATGGGCGGGGTGTTGTTGGGTTCCATGCGGGCCGATTCTACACCATGACCGATCGGGCAAAAGTCGCGCGCCGCCGGCAGTTGGCCGGAATGGTGCGGCAGTTGGCCGAAATGATGCAGTAGTCGACCGGAATGATGTGGCCGGCTCGCACGAGCCGTCGACTTGGCCGATGCGGAGTTGTGGCGATCCGGGAGGCGGCCCGACGTTTCTTTCTTTTTCTCTTTTTGTGAGAAGAAGAAAAAGGAAAAAGATCGTGTTCGGAGGCGGAGATGTCGCCGACGGTGTGGCTGCGGGGAGGTCAGACGACCGCACCGGCCCGGCGGCAGAAATCGAGCGCTTCGAGGCCGGCTTGCAGCGGCACCGGCGGGGCCGATCGAGTGCGAAGGGCGGCGAGCATGGCGGTGATCAGATGTTGGTACATCTGGTCGGTGGCCCGACCGTCGTTTTGCCACAGCACCCTGGTCTGGAGTGGGACGCGTTGTTGGACGCGATCTGCGCCCGGCGGTTGGTGGCGATGCTCGGGCAGCCCCGATGCGGCGTCGGCGGTGCGATCGAGCTGTTCGAGGCGGCCCGTGTCATCGTGGTAGCGCAGTGTGGCCTGCGGGAACACGAGTTCGAAGCCGCGCTGCCGGTCTTGCCGGCAAAGGGAAAGACACAGCGTGATGGG
>WGDQ01000553.1 GCA_015493185.1 Planctomycetaceae bacterium | reverse complement strand
TCGATCAGCCGGTATCCAATAGCGGGCGACTTCGGTCGGCCATGCTCGAAGTGGCGGCTCAGCAAGCATGGCCCTGGGAAGTGGATCTGCTGATGAACCCGGATGCGGAACTGATCGCGTGCCCGGCCGTTGTAGCTACGGCTGACGGAGCCGTGCTCGACCGCTGCGGACTGTGGTTTTCGCTGGCACGCGAGGTGATCCAGCACCACGTACCGCAGGCATGGCTGATCGACCTGGCGCCCGACGGGAGCTGACTGAACCTGTGCTGGCCTACTTGTGCCGGCCTGCTCGCCTCGATCGTGCTGTCTTCCGCTCCTGCCGTCTTTTGATCGTGCCGTCTCTGGCGCTTGAGCCACCTGCGCGAGCCATATGGCACCGCAGCACCTTCGCTCGGCAGGTGACTGCGGGCGGTAGCACTTGCCGCAGCCTGCCACAACAGCGTTAGCTCTTGAGCAACTCTTCCAAGCGATCAACTAGCGGCACTTGATCGGGATGAAGAAGCTCGCGGGCCCGATCGAGCGGGACGAACTCGGCACGGTCGACTTCCCACGATGCGGTTGTCGGCTCGATCGACGGATCGGCCGGCGCGGCAAAGCCGTGCACGGTCTTACGACTCTTTTTGTAGGTGATGCTTCCCAGCGGCACCAGCGGCCCGTCGGGCCGCATGCCCGTTTCTTCTCGGGTTTCGCGCACGGCGGCATCTTCCAGCGATTCGCCCGGGTCGGGCACTCCTTTGGGAATGCTCCATGGCGCGTGCCGGTTGTAGTTGCCCGAGGGGTGAACCAACAGCACTTCGATGCGGCCGTTTTCACCTTTGCGGTATAGCAGGGTGCCCGCCGACTGCTTCATGGGATCGCCGAAAAAATCAAGTGATTGAGTGATTCGCCGACACAGCGACAAAATGCCACGCGTCGGGGCACTTCACCACGACAACGTCGCCGAAGCGCGGTTTACAACAACCCTCTTGTCATCCGACGCGGCAATTTGGCGCCGGGCGTTTCCCCATCGGAGACCGGGCTGAAAATAACGACGCACGAACATCTCACGAAAAACGTGCGACGCGAGAATCCGCTTTTCACCGGCCGCCGATCATCCTATCGTACGCAAAGCTGCCGATCGGTTCGCGGCGGTGATGCGGTACCGACAATCGACGAGCGGCCCGGCTAATGGATTCGCACGTCCTGTTCGCATCGCAGCACCGCAACGTCGCAAAACATTGAGATGCCGTTCGCAGGCCCTGTGCACCGAGGAGCGTTTGCCTCGACGGCTTTTGTCGCTTCGATGGAGCTTCATGCCTTTTTGAAGCAACTCCGTGCTTTTACTTTACCCGGTTTGTCCGGCGCGTGCCGGCCGGTTTTACTTTTCACTGGCAACCGAATTGCTCGATGAACGGCCCCCCTGCCAATCAGATGCGCGTGCTGCAAACGCTCGGCTGTTTGAGCTTCGCGCTGTTGTTTTTCTTTCTATGCCTTTTCCCCATCTTCTTTGTCGACTTGCTCACTACGGCCATGCAGCGGCTGCATCTCACGCCCTCGGCGGCCATGCTGGCGGTATTGGGCATCATCTTGGGCAGCATGATCAATGTGCCGATCTATCGTATCGAGCGCGGCGAAGAGCAAATCGTGGCCACTTACGGTGTGCTCGGCAGTTGGCACCCTCTACCACAGCGCCGCTGGGTTCGCCGCGATACGCTGATCGCCATCAACGTGGGTGGCGGCGTGGTGCCCGTGGCACTGGCCTTTTGGGAAGCGACACACGTGTTTCGAGTCGATGGACAAGCGGCCACGGCAATGCTGTGGGCCACGGTGGTGAACATCGGTGTTTGCTACCTGGTGGCTCGCCCCGTCAGTGGCATTGGCATCATGATGCCCGGCTTTACGTCGCCGCTGGTGGCGGTGAGCATGACGTGGATTCTCTTGGGCGACGCATCGTTTTCGGACATCCGCGCGCCGGTGGCGTTCGTGGCCGGCGTGCTTGGTCCGCTGGTAGGCGCCGATTTATTGCACCTGAAAGACATCACGCGCGTGTCGGTGGGCATTCTGTCGATCGGGGGGGCCGGCACGTTCGACGGCATCGTGTTGTCCGGTATCTTCGCGGCAATTCTCGCCTGAGGGAGGTGTCTGCAAAATCGCTTCCAGGCCCGAGATTGTGAGCAGGCGATTCATATCAAGCAGGGCGGAAGCGGGCGAATCCAAGGAGGACTGGTTGATGCAGCCCGACGACGAGACGGTCGGCTCGCTCGCGATCGAAGCCGGAATTGGATTCTGAAGACACCTTCTGAGGCAGACCGGGCGAATCGCGCCGGTTCGTGCCGATTGTGCGGTCCATGCGGTCGCCAGACGACGACCGGGTCGCGCATGACCTATAGTTGTGTGAGATCGTCGCCGACGCGTCGAGCCGTCCCGTCTTCGAAATGTCCGACCGGCCGTTCGCGCCGGCAGGCGGGAAAAAGGCCGGCGCGGCACGTGTCGTGGCCGGCGGCGGCACCTCGCAGCTTGTTGAAGAAGCGGCCGGCGGTGGCACCTTGCGGCTTGTTGAAGAGTTGAAGAACTGCTTCGTCGGCCAGAGGAAGGCAAAACCGCTCGGCTCAACGAGCCCCGTTGCCGGCATGTGCGACGAAATATGTCGAGCTTCGGGCAACGCGGGGCGGGGGCCGTTCCGATCGCTCGCAGCGCGAACGATTCTTCAACCGGCTGCCAGATAGCCTTTTCCCACAACTCGTCACGTCGGGCGCTGGCCCATCTGGTCGTTGC
>WGDQ01000552.1 GCA_015493185.1 Planctomycetaceae bacterium | reverse complement strand
GCTCAAAAAACATCGCCTTCTCGCGCGAACTGGCGACCTGTCAGGGAGATGCCGGAGACGACTGGGCATCGAGAGAAAACTGGCCGTTGAGTGGCAGTTTTTCTTGTCGGCGGTAACGTGCGATGTCTTGCCTCAGAAGCTCCTCGTAGCGTTTGGGCCAACCGTGCTGTTTCACTAATTCGCGCGCATGTTGCGTGACTGCCAGCGCTTCGTCAAAGCGCCCCGCTTCTGCATAGGCGACGGCCAGCGTTCGCCAGTAGATCACGTTTTCTGGGTCTTGTTTCGTGGCTGATTGAGCCAATTCGATTGCCCGCTGCCCGTTGCGCCGCGTGACGTCGGGGTAAGCAACCAGAAACCATGCCAGGCCCGCTGCGGCCGTCGCGTTTTCGGGTTCGTCATCCAAGATGCGTTCGTATTCCTCAACGCCTTGCGAGACGTGTCCGTACTTGATCAATAAACCGGCATACTGGGCCCGCATGTTCGCTGCGCCGCGCGACATCCATACGGCGCGCTGTGCGTTGCGTATGGCCGCTCGGCCTTGTCCGGCAATGTCGTAGAGCTTCGCCAATCGGAAGTAGATGCGCGCATCGGTCGGCCGCAGGGGAATTGCGCGAACCAATGCTTCGACGGCCTCTTTGGGTTTTCCCGCCAGGGCCAGCAGATCGCCGAGCAAGCGGTGGGCCTCAGGTTCATGAGGCGCTAGTTGGGTTGCTTTTCGCGCATATTGCCGAGCCTTTTCCGCGCGGCCCGCGCGACGCAGCAGCACGGCCATGTCCAGCGCGCATCCGCCCAGGTCGGGATCGAGACGCATTGCGTGCGCCATGAGTGTTAGCGCCTTTTGCACGTTGCCAGACCGGGCGACCATTCTGCCCAGCAGCCAAACAGCCCGGGCGTTGTGCGGGTTGGCCTTGATGGCTCGGCTAAAACACTCGCTGGCCCTGCGGTCGTTTTTCTGGTCGGCATAGGCCACGCCCAGTGAGTACCAGGCGCGGGAGCGATTTGCGGGAATCCAAAACGAAAACACGCTTACCATCATCCACATGGCCAGCAGCCCCCACAGAACGCTCTGGCGCCATCGCGCGTGAGCCGTAAGAACATCGGCGGCCAGTGCAAGCAGTGCTATCAGGGCTGTCGTGGCAGGGATTCCGTACCATGCCTTGGTCACGGTGAGATACGGATGTTTCAGTGTTTCGTAGGTGAGGGCGAAGACCATGGAAAACAGCAGACCGACCAGCAGATACCAAGTGGCCGTAGGGCTTTGCAGCAATCGGACGGTCGCCAGCAAAAGGCCAACGGCCAGTAGCATCGCCGGCACGATGGCCAGCAGGTAGCCGGCCGCCATCAGATTATAATTCCACGCAGGACGCACGCCGGAACCGCCACGTCCACCGCAGCGTCCATCGCCCCAGAATGTGGAATACATGGCGTCGGGAAACGACCGGAACCCAGCAAGAAACGGCCGCTTCAGCACCCGGCCGAACCGCACGAAATCGCCGAATTGGCGAAGCCCAGGGTCTTTCCAGGTCACACCGCCCGCACTGTCTGGCAGATCGATATGCCGCACCAGCGGCGTGCCGTAGTGCTGCCAGTTCCGATAGTATTGCCAACCGGAAACAGCGGTACATACCACTAGCGGCAGCCCGACCGCGGCCAGCCAATCGCGGAAGACGAAACGGCGTTGCACGATCAGCCGTGCCGCCATCACGGTAAGAACCACGGGCGGCAGCACGAGCGTTGTGATCTTGCTCAGCAGGGCCCCTCCGAGCAGCAGTCCGAGAAGTGCCCCTGCGACGAGCGAGAAGTGATCGCTTGCCAGCATGCGCAGCGCCACGTAAACAACCGATGCCGACAAGACGGCAGTCATCGATTCGTTGCTGATGTATTGGAAGATGTAAAGGTGCATCGGCAACGCGGCCGCGAACAGCATGCCGAGCACGGCCAGGTTCCGCTTCTGAGGAAACAGGAGCCGCAGCGATGCGGCGGCGAAACCAAAGTGCATTGCCCCCAAAGCACCCGTTAAAAGCCGCAAAAGAGAAAGCCCACGTTGGCTCGTTGGCGTCTCGCCAAATAGCGACAACCAGCCGGCGGCCACGGCATAAAAGAGTGGTGGCTGATGCATCTCGCGGCCATCTTCGGCGAGCGGCAACGAGTGATGATGCTGGATGAATTCGATGTACTCGAGATGATCGACCGCATCGAAACCCATGTTGGCCGTCAACCATGGTTGGTTGTGCACAACCATTGCGAACCATACGACCGACACGACCGCCCACCACCCCCACATTTGAGAGGCCGGAGCTTGAAAGAGCCGACCAACAGGTGTCCGGAAGGCTCCCTCGCCCGACGATGCTGCCGAGGGCGCAGGCGGCGTTTGCTCGTGTCTGTGCGAAGGCCATAGGCCCACGGCGCAGGCCACGAGCAGACCGATGGCCGCAGCGATGCCCAGTGGTTTCCGCGCCCAGCGAGCGGCCGTCAACGTTTCTATTTTGTAGAGACGTTCGATGCCCAAATGGCGTTGTGGTGGTGGGTGCGCCACGGACTGGGCGCGGCGTGGGGCGGAACCGGCCAAACGCACCTGCCAGTCGGTCCCGGTGGCGATGCTCAGATGATCACCAACCAACCGTAGCCACAATGCCGGCGGCCCCACGTCGTTGATCACGACAATCCGAATCGTGTTTTCGCCCGGCCGGAGCCAGCCTTCGACAAGACTGCGTTCCGCTTGCTTCCAGTTGCGCGTGCTCGTGCTTGGCGGCGGCGCGGCGCCATACTTCATAACAAGGAAGTCGGACGCATTCGTGGCTTGGTCTTCCGAGCGACTTCGCGGACCGCTTGCTTCAACCGGCCGACCGTTGATTGTAATCTCGGCTGTGCCGAACGCACGGTACTCGATTTCGGCCGATCGCGGCACCTCGTCGACGAAGAACGTTTTCTGGAAGCTGGCATCAAGCGGCACTGCCGCGTGCGGAGCCAGCCAATACGGACGCGGATAAACGATCCACTCAGCTCTCGCGTGCTGTGGCAAATAGTAGATTGTCGGGTTCGTCGCCGCTTGCCACCAGAGCCAACCGATGCCGACGACGACAACCAGACCGATTACCACAGCCGACGCACGCCGGGGGTGTCGTAACCAATTCAGCGGGAACCAGCCGACCACCGCCTTCTCCAAAGACGAGTCGCCAGGCTTGTGCTCGCGGCCGTTTTCCAGCGGGTGCGATCGCTGCGCGGCGACATCAATAGTTGTCTTTCGCGAATCGGTCAACGAGCTTTCTCTCCGCAAAAGTCGCGGTATATGGTGAGCCTGATGGACAGCGAGCAGGCGCTCGGCCTGTTTTCGGCGACCGCTTCGGGCTTGGTCAGAACGAGGGCGAATCCGTCCCTCAGTTCTTTCGGTTGCAGCGACACGAAGCCACCTGCCGCGGATGCCGCGCCGCCGTCTTCGACGCGCAGGCGACGAAAAAGAACGGTAGGGTCCGGACGCCGGCCGAGATCCCGCTGGCAGGCAATTGCCATGCCTGCGGTTGTCTGAGGCCGCTGAGCTATCTGGAAATTATAGCCCGGGCGGCGCGGCTCACACGGCGTGCCCTCGTAGAGGTGATTTTGCTGAACGTGGCGGAATCGCGATT
>WGDQ01000551.1 GCA_015493185.1 Planctomycetaceae bacterium | reverse complement strand
TTCTGGCCGAATCGCTGGCGGGCCTGTTGATCGATCCGTGGCAACGACAACTGATGGCCCATGCCATGCGACGGCAAGCCCGACCGGACGCAGCCTGGACCGTGGCGCAGATGGTGGCCGAATTGGCCGGAGCGGCCCGCTTTCGCGCGGCCTGAACGGTTCGAAGCAATAGGCTTGCCGCAAGGCAGTTCGCCGCGCAATCGGTTGCAAGGTGCGCCACCTCAGCAATGCCGGAGGGAGGCTTCGCGGCAAGCAACGTCCGTGAGCCGCTTCCGACCGGCACAATCGACAGTTCGTTGCCGAACCGCTATGGCTGACCTGTCCCCGGTAAGCGGGCGCAACGTGGCGAGTTGCGAATCTGCCTGCTGGCTTGTTTCTGGTGTTTCCCCCCAATCGCACGGGGGCACGCGTGCAGAAGTTAGCAGAAGTCAGCAGTCGCCAGTGCGGTTCTTCTTGCACGGCCGGCAAACATGTGTCACAACAACGACCGAGCGCGGGGCGAAGGAAAGAAAGGTTTCTTTCCGGGTTTGAAGTTGAATTATGCCTCTTGTTGTGAAAGGGACATCGAAGCCGATGACCGTCCTGCGCACTCCTGACGAACGTTTTGCCGACCTGCCGGAATTTCCCTACGAGCCCCGATACGTACAACTCGACGACACGCGCATGCACTACGTCGACGAGGGTGAGGGGGAAACCGTGCTTTGCCTTCATGGCGAGCCGACGTGGTCGTTTCTATACCGAAAGATCATCGCCGGTTTGTCCGACCGATTTCGCGTGGTCGCGCCCGACTTCATCGGTTTCGGCCGCTCCGATAAATACGGCGATCGTGATCGTTACACGTTCCAAATGCATCACGACAAAATGGTGGCCTTTCTCGATGCGCTGCAATTGCGCGACATCACCTTGGTGTGTCAAGATTGGGGAGGTCTTATCGGACTGCGACTGGCGGCCGAATTGCCCGATCGCTTTGCCCGACTGGTGATAATGAACACGGGCCTTCCCACCGGCGAAGAGCGCATGTCAGAGGGGTTCCAACAATGGCTCGACTTTGTGAAACGCACGCAAGATTTGCCGATAGGTTTGGTGATCCAACGTGCCTTGGCAGCCGGCGACAACGTCGATCCAGCGGTGATCGCCGCGTATGAAGCGCCTTTCCCCGATGCATCGTACAAGGCCGGCGCGGCACAGTTCCCGCTGCTGGTGCCCATCGAGCCCACGCAGCCCGGTGCCGATGCCATGCGTCGAACGCGGCAGGTGCTATCGAAGTGGACGAAACCCGTTCAGGTGATGTTCTCCGACGGCGACCCGATCACGCGCGGCGGCGACCGCTTTTTCCGCAAGCTCATTCCCACGGCGGCCGATCAGCCCGAAATTACCATCCGCGGTGCCGGGCACTTTCTGCAAGAAGATCGTGGCGAAGAAATCGCCGAACACATCGCGGCCTTTGTCGAGCGAACACCACTTTGATCCTGTGCCGACCCACAACAGGATTGAAAGTGCGATCTTCATAAAACACCGGCATTTACCTCCTCTCGGCAACGGTGCGAACGCTACCGCAGCGCGAAGGTGCCGCGTGCTCTTGCTTCTCTGGTTTGGGCCGATCGGTCGCGCGCGTCGGCGATGCCCGATCGGGTTGCCGCTCAACGCGGTTCAACCGACCGAAAACGCTGACATTGCCACTGAGTTGCCCCGTTTCTGCCGCTTGTCCAGCTTGGCTTGACGGCCTGGATTCAAACCTCATATGATGCGTCGCCGCATGTGGCGCATTGGGCCGTGAATCGGATCAACGGCAATTTAGAATGGCAAGGACTGGCTGCACGACGGTGGCCTGCACAGCAGAAACGAATCGCTTGTCCGCGTCGGGCTTTCCGCCGCCTCGAGGTGCGCGCGTGCACCTGATTGGCATGGGCGGCTCTGGCATGCGGTCGCTGGCAGAGCTGCTGCGCCAGGCTGGTTGCGTGGTCACCGGTTCAGAGGCCGATGGCTCTCGGGCCATGGAGCTTCGGCGCAGCGGGTTCGCGGTCGGCACCAATGCTGCGGCAGAACGAGTGGGGCCCAACGTGCGGTGGGTTGTGCGCAGTGTGGCCGTCGATGCGCAACACCCCGAGTGTCAGCGCGCCCGCGAGTTGGGTATTTCGTTGGATACTTATCCGCAGGCCATCGGCCGACTGTTTCAACGGCGCACTGGTGTGGCGGTTGCCGGCACGCATGGCAAGTCGACCACATCGGCCATGGTGGCGGCATTGCTAGAAGCCGGTGGTTGCGATCCGACCGTGATCGTGGGGGCCTCGGCTGTTGGTCGAGGAGGGCTAGGACGCTGGGGAACCGGACCCATCGTTGCTGAAGCCTGTGAGTATCGACGCAGCTTTTTGTCCATTCATCCGGCGATCGCCGTGCTGACCAGTATCGAGCCCGACCATTTCGATTGCTACCATGATGCGTCGGACCTGGAAGAGGCGTTCGCCTCGTTTGTCGCAGGTGTGCATCGCGGTGGAACGGTCGTGGTTCGCCGCGATTGTGCCGCCTCGCAGCGCGTGGTTCGCAAGGCGGCGACCGCTCGTATCGAAACATTCAGTGTCGAGCGGCCTGCCGATTGGTCTGCCACGCTGTTGGGATGCAAAGACGGCCGCTATCGTTTTCGTGTTGCCCACCGAGCAGTACACTTTGCCGACATTGAGCTTGCCGTGCCCGGACGCCATCAGGTGCAAAACGCCTTGGCGGCCGTGGCCGTGGCCGCCGAGTTTGGTGTTCCGGCGCGGGTGGTTCGCACCACATTGGAGCGATTCGGCGGACTGGAACGACGGCTACAACACGTGGCCAACGTGGCGGGCAGGGTGCTTGTTGACGACTACGCCCACCATCCCACCGCGATCGCCGCCGGGCTGGCCACACTGCGCGAGGCCCACAGGGGGCGGATATGCTGCGTGTTTCAACCACATCAGCTCTCGCGAACCCGAGGGTTGCTGGACAGGTTGGCCTGTAGCTTGAAGAATGCAGACAAAGTGTGGATCACCGAGGTTTATCGAGCCCGTGAACCCATTACCGGCCGCACGCACCAACAGGCGCGCAACCTGGCCAAGCTTCTGGCCGATCGGGTGAACCGATTGGGCGGCAACGCAGACGTGGCTTGGAGCCATTCGACGATCGTTGAGCGATTGGCCGCAGAAACAGCGACGGGCGACGTCGTTGTGACGATGGGGGCAGGAAACATTAAGGAAGTGTGCGATGGCTTTGTTGACCGACTTCGAGGAAATTGTGCAGCGTGATGTGCCGCTGGCCGACTATACCTGGCTTCGCGTGGGCGGACCGGCCGAGTATTTCGCCCAGCCACGTTCGGTCGACGAACTGCGCGGCCTGGTGCAGCGCTGCCGTGCGGAAGACGTGCCGGTGCGCCTGTTAGGCGGAGGTTCGAATCTTCTGGTGCGCGACGAGGGCGTGCCCGGCATGGTCGTGCAGCTCAGCCATCCGGCGTTTCGTGAAATTCGCATCGAAAAGCATCGGGCTGTGGCCGGCGGCGGTGCACGGTTAGGACAGGTCATCTCCTCATCAGTACGCGAAGGACTCGCCGGCCTTGAAAACCTGATCGGCATTCCCGGCACCGTTGGCGGCGCCCTGCACGGCAACGCCGGTGCTCGAGGGGGCGACGTCGGCCAGTGGACCCGCCGTGCCATGGTGATGACTCGCAGCGGTGAAATCTTCCACCGAGAACGCGACGATCTGGTTTTCTCCTACCGCCAAAGCAGCTTGGACGAACTGGTGATTCTGGAAGCAGAGTTCGATCTGGAACCGGACGATCCGGCGCAACTCACCAAGCGAATGCAAAAGCTGTGGATCGTGAAAAAAGCCAGTCAGCCCATGAGCCATCAAAGCGCCGGCTGCGTCTTCAAAAATCCGCGTGGCATGAGCGCCGCCATGCTGATCGAACAGGCCGGCCTGAAATCAACTCGAATCGGCGGCGCGGAAGTCAGCTCGCAGCACGCCAACTTCATCATCACCGAACCGGGCGCCACGGCGCAAGACGTGCTGCGATTGATCGATCTGATGCGCAGCCGCGTGGCCGAACGCCTGGGTGTGGAGATGGAAACCGAGCTCGATATCTGGTAGCTCCACGCAGCCACCACGTTGCGCTGGACATGGGCGAAATGTCGATCGCCGGCAAGGCTGCCGGCCGCAGACCGCGAGAACCGATCGCCAGCATCAAAAGCGTCAGGGAGGATCGATCGATGGATCGTTTGCAAACGGCGGTCGCTCGCCGCATTGCCGTATTGGCCGGCGGCAACTCACTCGAGCGCCAGGTCAGCCTGGCCAGCGGAAAACGAGTCTTTCGTGCGCTTCGCGAAGCGGGCTACCATCCCTGTTGGTTCGATCCGGCCGAACAACCGTTGGATGTATTGCGGTGGTGGAATGTCGATGCTTGTTTTATCGCGCTGCACGGCGGTTCCGGTGAAGACGGCACCCTGCAACGGCAGCTCGAGCAGTGGGGCATTCCTTTCACGGGGTCGGGATCAACTGCCTCGCAGTTGGCAATGACCAAGTCGGCCGCCAAGGAACGCTTTCTCCAGGCCGGTCTTGCGACGCCCGACTATGTTTTGGTCCACACCAGTGAGCCGCTCGGCGACGTGGTTGGCCGCGCCGCTGCACTGGGGTACCCCATCATTCTCAAGCCCGACCAGCAAGGTTCAAGTTTGGGGGTTTGCCGGATCGATGCTACGAAGGCATGGCCTTCGGCCTGGGATGAGGTGTCGCGCTTTGGTGGCTTTGCACTGGCCGAGTCGTTCGTCGAAGGCCAGGAGCTTACCGTTACGCTGATCGACGACGAAGCATTGCCTGTGCTCGAGATCGTGACGGATCACGACATTTTCGACTATCGGGCGAAATATGGTACGAGCAAGCCGTGTGCTCGATTCGCCAGCAACTTGCCCACCGCCACCTATCAGCGTGTGCAGCAAGTTGCTCTCAGAGCGGCCCAAGCGCTGGGAACCCGTGGCCTGGTACGTGTCGACCTGATCGTGGATCGACAGCAGCAGCCCTGGTTGCTCGAAGTGAACACGATACCCGGCATGACCGACCACAGCCTGGCCCCCATGGCGGCTGCCAAAGCCGGCATGACCATGCCGGCGCTTTGCGATCGTTTGATTTGCCAATGCCTGGCTACGGAGGTTAGCCGATGAGCCGCGCCCGCTCGCCACGCAAGCCGCAGCCGAACCGGCCCGATGCGCCTCGCCCCGCCGTGCGCAGATGGCTGCTGCCCATGCTGATTGTTGGTGTGTTTGCCGGCGGGAGCGTGTTGGCCTGGCGGAAGCTGGCCCCTACGTTGGCGCTGGACGAAAACTATCGCGTCACGCCTGAGAAGGTCGAGATCACGCCACCGCCCGAGTGGGTCCGCTCCGATGTGAAATCGCCCGCGCTGCGCGACGCGGGCTTCGACGATCGCGTGTCGCTGCTCGAACCCGATCTGGTGGAGCGTATCGCGCGGGCCTTCTCGTTGCAGCCGTGGGTGGCCGAGGTGGTGCGCGTGCAAAAGTCGTATCCGGCTCGCATCACCGTCGAGCTACGTTATCGGCGTCCGGTATGCATGGTCGAAGTGCCTGGGGGGCTGTACGCGGTGGATATCGAAGGCGTCGTGCTCCCAAGCCAGGACTTTTCGCCCCTCGAAGCCCGCGATTATCCCCGGCTTTCGGGCATTACGTCCACGCCACTGGGCCCCGTGGGCACGGCGTGGGGCGATCCTCGCGTGGTGGGTGGAGCCAGAATCGGGGCCGCGCTGCTACCCCATTGGAAGGGACTGGGACTTGCGAGAATCGTGCCTCTCGACGGTGCCGGTGGCTCGTCGCTCGAAGCGATCGAGTACGAAATCCACTCGCGGAGCGGCACGCGCCTTGTTTGGGGGCATGCCCCCGGAGTCGACCAACCACACGGCGAGCCTACCGCCGACGACAAACTAAACGTGTTGCTCGCCTATGTTGACCAGCACGGACCACTCGACGGACCGACGGCTCCGCCCTTGTTGGATCTGCGCCGAACAGGTGCAACAGCCGTTCGCTCAGCCAGCAGCCCTTCGCCCGCAAACGCGAACAGGTAAGAAGAACCGAGTAACGGGCCGCGGTTCCGCACAGCGCTGCGTGTGTGTGTTTCTCGTCTCTGGGCGGTTTTGCATGCTGCCCCGTTACCGGTATGCACTGCACCGGTAGGCTCCAAATGGTTGCCGTCACGAGGCAAGGCCGAGAGCTACGAGAAAACCGCTGCCCCGCCGCTGCCCGCCGGCCGTTGACGGCAACACGTTCCGCAGGAGCCGCATGCCGGTTTTGTCAGCGGTTCCACAACGGTTTTTCAGCCCAACAGTCGCTCGCAACGGCATGCGGGTAGAGCGTCCGCTCCGCTCGACCGGCACCACACGGAACAATCGGCGCCGAGACAACCTCGTCGAGTAACCTGTCTCTTATACACATCTGACGCTGCCGGCGATCTTACGCGTGTAGATC
>WGDQ01000550.1 GCA_015493185.1 Planctomycetaceae bacterium | reverse complement strand
CTGTGGGGTTGTTTGCGTTTGTGGTCGTCGAGGAGCGTTGCCTCGGGCTTGCCCGGTTGTCGTGAGGTGGCCGTACGCTTATCGCGTATTCTTTGGGTGGTTTTAATTGAGAAGGATTGGTTCTTATGCGCAAAGCGTTGGCCACATTGCTATGGATGAGTGTGCTGGCCAGTGCCGGATGCACGAACGTTGCCAAGCCAAGCCTCGTTTATCCGGGCACGGCCAACTACCAACGCCTGCGCGCCGACCGTTTCGACCCCTATCCAGAAAACGATCTGGGACCGGAGATCGTGGGTTCGCGGCCTCGTGACTTCGAGAAACCCAAGGACGAAGTTCGACGGGCACGCTGGAACCCCTTGGGTTGGATGCAGGGCCTTCGCCGCGGTTTGTAATAATCTGTTCTGTGCCCCGGCCGCCGCACGCTTCCTCGTTTCATGTATGGCATGGCGCACGCCGTACGTCTTGTGCTCGGCGGTGCTGCCCGGCACTTGCGCTTGCTGCTGCTGCTGCTGCGCTTGATGCTGCCATGTCGGACCTTGCCGGCATTTTCGGGGGCAACGCACCGCTTTTTCGAATCGGCGCGTCGTGGCGGGCAGGGGCGGCGGTGCGAACGCATTCCGGCCTCTTGCACGATTGCCCCTGTGGTATCGCACGTTGGGGCGATACGATAGAGTGCCTGTGCCCTCGGGCTGGGCACCGTCGCAGCCGTGTCCATTTTGCCGGCGTACGGTGAAGCTCCCGATAGGGTTCCCGGCCGGCGCAACACCGTCACAACGCTGTTCCGGTGCATTGTTTTTCGGACGTTCGGTCTGCTGCGCTATAGCGGGTTGCAAGCTGCTGAAAGCTGTTGCAAACGGGGCGTGCGACACAGGGCATCATCCGGCAATTCGCCTGCCGGGTTGCCGAGTTGCGACGATCGAGCTACCGAGTTGCCCAGACACCCCTTGGGCCGCTGTACTTTTCTGGAAACGACGCTTCGCCATGTCCGAGAAAACCAAACGCCGTGGCCGCACATCGGAACCGCGATCCGGCCGCGGTCGTCAACAGCACGACGTGCAGCGTGCGTCTGGGGCGCGACGCGGCAGCCGGAAACGCGTCCCGGGCGAGTCGAGCAGCTTGTCGACAGGTCCACAGCGGTTGCAGAAGGTTTTGGCAGCCGCAGGCTTTGGCAGCCGGCGCGAGTGCGAACAGCTCATTGTGGCCGGCCGCGTCGACGTTGATGGGCAAACGGTTACCGAGCTTGGCACCAAGGTCGATCCGCAGATCCATCAGATTCGGGTCGATGGCCAACGGGTAACACATCCCAAACGCGTGTATTACATGGTGAACAAACCGCCGGGCGTGGTATCGACCATGCGCGACCCGGCCGGACGGCAGCGCGTGGTCGACCTGGTGCCGTCGGAAAAAACGCGGATCTACAACGTTGGGCGGCTTGACAAGTCGAGCGAGGGGCTCATCTTGCTGACCAACGACGGCGAATTGGCCAACCGGCTGACGCATCCTCGCTATGGCGTGGAAAAAACCTATCGCGTGTTAGTGGCCGGTGTGCCCAAGGCGACCGATTTGGCCCGACTACGCCGGGGTGTTCATCTGGCCGAAGGCGTGGCGAAGGTCGTGCGAGTCAAAATCGTGTCGCGTTACAAGGAGAGTACGGTTCTGGAGATCGTGCTGAACGAAGGGCGAAATCGCGAGATTCGACGACTGCTGGCGCGGTTGGGACACAAAGTGCTGCGGCTGAAACGCGTGGCGATCGACGGCGTGCGCTTGGGAAACATGCCCGTGGGTGCCTGCCGGCCTCTGCGGCGCGATGAAGTCAGGCGGCTTTATCAGGCGGCCAGCGCGACGGACGATACGCTCCGCTCGCCTCGGCAGGGCAAGCGATCGGCGGCGGGCGGCCGCTCGCGTTCGCAGTCGGCCCGCGCTGCGGGGCGAGCATCGCGCAATCGGCACTGAGCCGACAAAGCTGTTGCTGCTGCTGCTGCGCGACAGTGCCTCGGAGCATCTTTTTTTCGCCGCTTCGCATTGCCTTTTCTCGCTTCGTTTGTTGAACTGTCGCCAGGACGAAAGCGGCAGACGGCACCGGCGCCGTTTTCTCTTCTCACTTCAACAAGCCGAAAAGCAACGATTGCCCATGAATCACGGAACGGCTGCCGCGGGTTTCGCCGACCGATGCTGGTATGGTTTGGCCGATGTCGAGCACGTTGTGTGTTTAGCACGCGATACTTACCGCCTGCGGCTGGCGTGCCCGGAATTG
>WGDQ01000549.1 GCA_015493185.1 Planctomycetaceae bacterium | reverse complement strand
GCACTCACCTTCACCAACAAAGCCGCTGAAGAGATGGCGGCCCGCGTCGAGCGGCTTGTGCCGGGGGCCAGCGTTTGGACGAGCACATTCCACCGCTTTTGCGCGCGGTTGCTGCGCCGCTATGCCGACCTGGTAGGACTCGAACCCAACTTCACGATCTACGACACCGACGATAGCCGCCGGGCATTGCGGCGCGTGATGGCGGAAACCAAGGAAGACTGGTCGCTCGTCACGCCCGAGCGGTTGGCCGGCGAAATCAGCCGGGCCAAGAACAATCTCGTCTCGGCTGAGGAATATGGCCGGGCACCAACCACGCCGCTCGGTTTTCTTACGTCGCAGGTGTATCCCGCCTATCAGCGGGCATTGCTCAATGCCAACGCGGTTGATTTCGACGATTTGCTGATGCACGTGGCCCGTCTGTTGCGCGAGCAACCCGAAATCCGCCGTTCGCTCGATCAACGGTATCGCTACATTCTGGTCGACGAGTACCAAGATACGAACCTGGCCCAATACGCCATCGTGCGGTCGCTGTCGATCCACGAGCCGAATCTGGCCGTTACGGGCGATCCTGACCAATCGATTTACGGTTGGCGGGGTGCCAACGTGCGGAACATTCTCGAATTCGAACGCGACTTTCCTGACGCTCGCGTGGTGCGGCTCGAACAGAATTACCGTAGCACGGGCAATATTCTGCGGGTGGCCGACGTGTTGATCGCACACAACCGGCGTCGTAAGCCCAAGGCCCTTTTCACCGAAAATGAGGCCGGGTTGCCCGTCTGCCTGACAACGTACGCCTCGCACGAGCAAGAAGCCCACGGCATTGCCGCCCGCATCGCCGAACAGGTGCGATCGGGCCGACGTCGTCCGCGCGATTTTGCCATCTTCTACCGTGTGAACGCGCTGAGCCGCGCGTTAGAAACGGCCCTGCGCGCCCAGGGCATTCCGTATCAATTGATCAACAGCGTCGAATTTTACCAGCGTCAGGAGATCAAAGACGTATTGGCCTATTTGCAGTTGATCAACAATCCTCGCAATACGGTGGCACTGTTGCGGGTGATCAACACACCACCCCGTGGCATCGGCAAGAAAACGGTCGAGCGCCTTTCACGTCATGCCGCCGAGCGAGGCATTTCGCTGCTCGAGTCGGCGCGGGAAAGCGGCCTGATCGAAGACCTGCCCAAACGAGGAGCCGTGGCGGTGGCCCGCTTCGTGGCGCTTTACGATCGCTTGTCGTTGGTGGCCCACGCGCCTGTAGAGGAAATCGTGGGCCACGTGCTGAGCGAGACGGGCTACATGAAGCGGCTCGAAAACTCCGAGGCGCCCGAAGACCAGGACCGCCTGGCCAATATCAAAGAGCTGCTCACCGGCGCTCGGGAGTTCGATCGCCAGCACCCCGACGACGGCGGGCTGGAAGCCTTTCTCGAACAGGCCAGCCTGGTCAACGACACCGACGCCTGGGAAGGCGCCAACGATTGCGTCACGCTGATGACGCTGCATGCTGCCAAGGGATTGGAGTTTCCCGTTGTGTTTATCGTGGCGCTCGAGCAAGGCGTGTTGCCGCATCAGCGGGTGATCGACACCGACGGCGATGTCGAGGAAGAGCGTCGGCTGCTGTTCGTCGGGCTAACCCGCGCGCAGCAGGAACTTTATCTGAGCCACGCCACGTATCGCGACTTCGCCGGACGCAGCGGCATGACCGTGCCGAGCGAATTTCTTGGCGAAATGCCTCGCGACGAAATGCACTACGAACAACACGACGCGGCCGCCTGGAGCACTGCCCGCGCACCGGAGCCCCACGACGCGCAGCCGTGGCAGGCCGAAGCCCACGATGCCCGCCGCCGTTCAAGTCGACGTCGTGGCGGCATGCAGGCTGCCGGATTGCATCTGACCACCGCGGCGGAGCTAGCGGGTTCGCGTCGCCAACTTACCGGGGGGCTGTCGCCCGACGCCTTTTTTCATGGCATGCGCGTTCGGCATCCCGAATACGGTTTGGGTACGATCGTGGCCTTGAGCCACGAAGGAACCTTCCGCGGCGCAACGGTCGAATTCGACGATGCGGCGGTCGGGCAGCGCCGCTTTGTGCTGGCGCATAGTCCGCTACAGCCGGCCGCCGATGCCGGAGGAACCGCTCTGTTCCGCTCATCGGCCATCGATCGGCGTATGGCAGGCGACGGCGCGGAGCCACGCTTTGGTGAGCATGCGGAGAGCGGCTGATTACCGCTTGGCCTCGTGAGACTGGCCTCGTGTTTCGTCGCGCGGCCTCACGTGTGCCGGTCGCGGCGGGCCGTATTGCGGCTTGCGGTCTATGGGGGCGCTCGCCTGCGTCCGGCGAATCGCCGCATGTAGGAAACATGTAGAAAAGCTGCACGCGCAGCCGCATGGACGAAGGAGTCGTGTCGAGCGTGCCGGAAGGCTTTCGCAGCACGGCCATCTATGCGAAGCTACCAACGAAAAACCGTACCCGAACCAAAAGGGCGTTCGCGAAAAGACCGCCGCATTGCCGCTGCTAGAAAAGGGGCCGACCTCGCATCATGTCGTATCCGAAAATCGCGCAGTTGAAAACGGTCGAATCGTTTCGCGACCGGTTGGCCGAACTCGGCTGCAACCTGCCGGTCGACGACGCCATTTTATCGGCCGACGAGGGTTCGCCGTTGGCCGAGCCGTTGGAGGTGGGTGGCTTTCGCGTCGGAAACCGTTGGTGCATTCATCCGATGGAAGGATGGGATGCCGGACGCGATGGCACGCCCTCGCCGCACACGTTGCGTCGCTGGAGGCACTTCGGTCGTAGCGGCGCCAAGCTGATCTGGGGTGGCGAGGCGGCCGCTGTGCAACGCGATGGCCGCGCCAATCCGCGTCAAACCCTGGCCACGCGCGACAATCGCGGTGGGTTGGCCGCACTGCTCGATTCGCTGAAACAGGAGCATCTCAGCCGCTTCGGTACCACCGACGACTTGCTCGTGGGCTTGCAGCTTACGCACTCGGGCCGGTT
>WGDQ01000548.1 GCA_015493185.1 Planctomycetaceae bacterium | reverse complement strand
GCGGCGCACCGGTGTCCAGGTCGGTTGCCGAGGGTATACCGCCCGAGATGTTTGTTCCATCGCTTGAGATTCCAGCGGCAAGGCCCGCTGTGCTCAGGCGATCGCTCTCCGAAGGAGTGACCGATTGCCCGAGCGATGCCGGCTGTGGTCTTGTTTCTTCGCCAGACTGCATCGAAGGGGAGGACTCGGAGTTGACACTGGAAACCTCTAGCTCGGTCCGTGTCGCCGTTGCTCCTGGCTGTTTATCTGGCAATGCATTTTCGTCGCGAGCGTCTACTGGATTGGGCAAGTCCCCACGCGACTCGCCAGAAATAGAAGGAGGTGAAGAAGCTTCCTGTTTTGTGGAGGCCGATGTCTGCTGTTGTGCGGCCGTGGCTGACCGCATCTGTGACGCTGTTATTTGAGAAGATGCTGCGCTGGCTGAATGGCCTGAATGGATGCGATCATTGGAAGGACCACTGTTCACGCCCAAACCACGCGGCGTGGGCGCTATGGGTTCGGAAGGAGGCGCCGTTGCGGTTGCAGGTGTCTTATGCGGCGTGTCGCGAACAGATGATCCGACAGTGGTTGCTGTGTTGCTATCCGACGCCCCATCGACTTCAACTCGGGCTATGCCCCGCACATTGCGATCCGGCGGTTCTCGATCGGCTTCATCCACACTGCCTGAGTTGAAATGCAGTACGAGCACCACGAGCAGCAAGGAAACAACTGGCACAATCCATGGCAGGTGCCGCTCCAATCGCGAGGGAGACCTTACAATCGGGGCTTCCCATGCCCAAGTGGCAGGTTGCGGCAGCACGATACCTAGTTGATTGGCGAGCAACAACAAATCGTGGATTAGTTCCTCGGGGGTTTGGTAGCGGCGCCTAGGGTCTTTGGCCATCATCTTGCTGACCACGCGCGTCAACCCATCGGGCAAGTCAGGATTGAACTCTCTGGGATCGGGTGGGGCATCCCCCTGGTGCTGCAATAGCTTTTGCAACACGGTGCCTTCGGGAAAGGGCGGGCGCCCGGTCAGCATGTAATAGACGGTACATCCCAGCGAGTAGATATCGCTGCGAACGTCTACCGTCCGAGGGTCGCGGGCCTGTTCCGGTGAAATATAGTCGAACGTTCCCAGCGTCACGCCACTGGCCGTCAAATCATCTTGCGATGCCTTGAGCGGGGCGAGCCGAGCCAGCCCCATGTCAACCAGCTTCGCCTTGCCCGAGGCTGTTACGATGATGTTTGAGGGCTTGATGTCGCGATGTACGACGTTCCGGCGGCTAGCGTGTGCGAGGGCCTCGGCCACTTGCAGCGTGTAGCTTACGACGTCGCCAATTGGCAGCGGTCCAGCACGTTCGACGATATCGCGAATGTTGTTTCCTTCGATGAACTCGAACGCGATATAGTGCAGCCCTTGATCTTCGCCGATATGGTAAACGCGTGCGATGTTGTCATGATCGCAGCGGGCGGCCGACTGGGCTTCGTTTTTGAATCTTCGAACAGCTTCTTCATCGGCCGATTGTTCTCGTGACAATACCTTGAGCGCCACCAGACGATTCAGCCGCGTATCGACGGCGCGAAAAACCGCCCCCATCCCGCCGCCACCCACAAAAGCTTGAAGTTCGAAATGGTCGAGCCGTTGTCCCACCAGCGAGACACCCAACTCGAAGCGCGGCGCAGAGCCAGCGCTGCCCGACGAGGGCTGCGGCGGATTCTTGGAAATAACGGTTGGCTGATCGAATGCGACTGCGGGCGGTAGCTGCGATGCCTGCGCCGGCGGCTCGCCGACAGGCGACGGTGCGCTGTCGCTTGCGTGCATAGACGCGGAATAATCGATGCCGCCTGGCGATGAGGAAACGGTCGTGGCTTCTGCCTGTGGGGTCACGCCCTCCGGCGGCGAGGCCGTTCCCTCTCGGGCATCCGATGCTTCGCTATGCGAATCGGGCCGTTTCGAAGACGCGTCGGAGGACTCGGGAGAAGGAGCGACTGAGTATTCTTCCCCCGCCCGATTTTTGCCCGATCCCGTGTCTGCCATAACCCGAAGCCCCTCGATTTCCGAGGAGGCCAGCCTGACCCAGCAGCGTACCGTCCGTGCCTTTGCCGTAGCGCTGCTGAGCTATCAGCGCCCAGCCGTGCCCAACGTTGCTGCTAGCGATCGACCAGTTGGAGACCCACCATCAGAAAAAGGAAAAGCACAAGAGATGACCGCGCCCAGCGATAGTGCCCCCCTTCCCAGCACTTTCTATGCTAGTGAGCGGCCGGTTGTGGGTCAACAATAAAGTCTGTTCAATTTTGATCTTACGTCTATCTGCATGAGCGTCCGCCGGTGCCAGCAAGGCCCGCGTCGTGCTCGTGCCGTGTTGCACCGCGCGGTGTGACGTTTGCTACGCAACATTCACGACTGGTGCCTGAGTCTGCGGCCGATTTCGATATCGTGCTGGAGATTTTGGCCGAGCCTTGCGAGCTGCTGAGGGGTTCCGGATGCAAGGAAGTCCGACTGCCGCAGAACCTCGCCCTCTTGCACGATCCGCCCGTCGACGACAGCGGCCCAGAAATACCAGCGGTCTGGCAGCTTGAACGTTTCGGTCACCCGGCATATGAGCCATCCCAAGCAGTCATCGATCCGTGGCACACCGTCGCTGCCTTGGCTCACGGAGAGATGTTCCAATTTGTCGCGTGTTCGGCCCGAGTCGAGCGCAAAGTTCCACGCAAGCGCAGTCTGTTCGCGCCGGAGTAGGTGCAACCCAAATGTACCGCTCCGGCTCACGAGTTCTGCCGTAAAGTGGTTCGGTGCCAGCGCGATCGCAGCCTGAGGATTTTGCTCATCGATCGAAGCTTGCGATACCCATGTGGCGACCAGCCCACCCCGACGCTGGTCGTGTGCGGAAGTAACGATCCAAATCTCGCGGTCCAAGTGACTGAATACCCGCGCGATCTGCTCCAGCACGTCCGGTTGCTGCGGCCTGTCGTTAGAGGAAGCGTCCATCTTTCAGTGCTCGTGTACTGCCGATCTTTTCAGGCGTTTCGTTGCTGCTCGGTTTCCGATCGCTCTCAAGCCAGCCGGCCCGAGAATGCGTCTTCGTCGAAACCAACGAAGAGCTTATTCCCACGGCGCATCGTAGGTGCCCGAAGGTTGCCGGACGGGCCGATCATCAGCCGAATCAACTCGTCGTCGCTTGGCTCGTCTTTCTTCATGTCGAAATGTATCAATCGTTTGCCTCGCATGACGAACAGCTCCGAGACGCTGCGGGCCAGTTTGACTGCGTCGTCCGGACCGAGCCGGTCTTTTCGCGCATTGATTTGCTCAACAACCTGCAATTGCGATTGCGCGAGGAATGCATCGGCTCGCGCACACGTACGACAACCCTTGCGGTGGTAATACCAGTCGATTTTTCCGGCCATGGTTGAAAGGCTCCTCATGTTCGTTGAAAGGTGACAACGTACAGCGTCGTCGTCGGTGTTCGGAAAGCACGGAATGAACGAACAACATCTGGACGCAGCCCCTCGCGTCGCGGTTCACACATCAGCCCCCGATGCAGCGCACAGCTCGGCTGCAATCCAGTTGAGCCGCTTGCATGTTTCCGCGGCGACCGCATGCAGGTATCCGTGCTTGTCCAATCACTCGGCACGTGTCGACTGCTGGTGACCCACCTTTCTTTTGTTTATGGCGGTTCGGTTGTTGGCGATACGGCGATCCTTCACGCTGCTTTCCGCAGCCACATCCGCTGTGGGGAGCTTTCGCGCAAAGCCCCCCGAGTTGCGG
>WGDQ01000547.1 GCA_015493185.1 Planctomycetaceae bacterium | reverse complement strand
CTCGAAAAGGAGGTCGTCCGGCACCTGGAGCTCCAGCACGGCGTCCAGAGGCGTTCCCAACTGCTCCAGGAAATCGTCCAGCGCCCGGGCCTGTCCGATGGTGCGGGGAAAGCCATCGAAAAGGCACCCCTTTTCGCAATCGGCCTGGCTGAGCCGCTCGCCAACCACCTTAACGATAATCGGATCGGGCACGAGTTGACCGGACGACATGTACTTTTCAGCCAACTGCCCGACGGGTGTTTGCCTTTTCACGGCATCGCGGAGCATGTCCCCGGTCGACAAATGGGGAATGTTGAGGTACTCGATGAGCCGCTCGCTCTGAGTACCTTTGCCGGCGCCGGGAGGACCGATAAAAACCAGCCGCATCGCGATTCTCGTGGAAACCTTCCGCCCAAGCGTCGTCCGGGGCGAAGGGTTCCACCCTTCGATTCACCTGAAAGGTTTTCCGGCGCGCTGGAGCCCGACGTCGTTAGGACTTTTCCAGTAGTCCGCGATAATTGCGCATGACGAGGTGGCTATCGATTTTCTGCACCAGATCGAACGCCACACTGACGGCGATCAGCAGGGCCGTGCCACCAAAAAAGCTGGCCACCCGCATGTTGATGTTCATGGCCGACGCGATAATGGTCGGAAGAATCGCCACCAGGGCCAAAAACCCGGCGCCGACGTACACAATGCGAACCATTACCTTCTCAAGGTAGTCGGCCGTTCGCTTACCCGGCCGGTAGCCGGGAATGAATGTGCCCATATCCTTGAGGTTTTCCGCCATTTCTTTGGGGTTGAAGGTAATGGCCGTCCAGAAATAGCAGAAGAAGAAAATCAGCGCCACGTAAAGCACGTTGTACACATACGAGGTGCCACGCTGAAATGCGTCGGAGAACAAACGCAGTAGCGTCGAATCAGGAAACCGTTGTGCGAGCGGAAGCAATATCAAGCTAGGAAACATCAGCAAGCTGCTGGCAAAGATGATCGGCATCACGCCCGCCTGATTGACACGAAGCGGCAGATACTGCCGACCGCCACCAAAGACGCGGCGCCCGCGAACATGTTTGGCGCTCTGAATCGGGATGCGCCGTTGCCCCAGGGTGATAAACACCACCCCCGCAACCACGCCGGCAAACAACACCGCCAACACGAGCAGCGTTTCGACACCGATGCTGCCGCCGGGTCCGCCACCCAGTTGCAGGCCTTCGTCCAAAATGGGCTGGATCAAGCTCCAGCCGGCCGCCGGCATGCCGGCCAGAATGCCGGCCATAATCAAAAGGCTGATGCCGTTGCCAATGCCGTATTCGTCGATCTGCTCACCCAGCCACATCAGAAAGGCCGTGCCGCAGGTCATCGTGATTACGGAAACAAGCTGCCAGCTAAAGAGCATGCTGGTTTCGCTACGCAAAAACTCGGGGCGCACCAGACCGTTGTTGGCCATGAACGAGCAGTACACCCAGCTTTGGCCCAGGCAAATCACGATTGTGGCGTATCGGGTGTACTCGTTGATTTTTTTCTGACCGCTTTCGCCCTCTTTCTTCAGCTTTTCAAGCGGCTCCCATACGCTGGCCAAAAGCTGAAAAATGATCGACGCCGAAATGTAGGGCATGATGCCCAGACCGAAAATGGTTGCCTGACTCAGGCGGCTGGCACTGAAGATGGCCACCTGCTCGACAACGCGAGCGAAGCCACCGGCCCCCTGCGAACTGAAAAAGGCGGACATCGCCTCTTGATCGACGACCGGCAGCGGTATCCACCAACCGACCCGATAAATGGCCAGCAGCCCAAGTGTGAGCAAGATCTTTTGCCGCAACTCAGGGATGGTGAAAATCACGCGGATTTTCTCGATCATGGGAACCGTCCGTCCTTACAAGATGCGATGTTTTTTCCGGCCGGTCACGCACGATGTGCATCGCTACGTCGACCGGAAGGCACTGCCCGGACATCCTTGAAAACGTGCAGAACCGCTCCGCGGTGTCGCTCCGGCTTTCGGCCAGCGGGCGAGGCACCCAGGTTCTAGTGGATCGGTTTTACCCTGAAACCACGCGGCGCCGCTAGATGACCCGCGCCGTTTCCCATTTTGTTGCGCCTTGCCGCACCCGACCGGCCACGCCAGCGGCACGCCACGCCGACTCGCCAGAAGGCGGTCAACGGGCCAGCGTCTGCCCGAGGGGGCGGTTCGTTTCATTGCTCTACAACCAGCACGGCGCGGCCGGGCCTGCCGGGGCTTTCACGCTTTCCGTCCCCCCCACTCGCACATGCCGCCAGGCAACCGTGCAAGGCACGTTTCCGGCACTTATGCCTCGGCTTTGGCGTTGTCGCGCTGCTTTCCAACCGGCGCGGGGCCGGCAAGCACCACTACCTGACCGCCCGCCGCTTCGATCTTGGAGCGGGCCGACTCGCTAAAACGGTGAGCCGCGATTTTCAACTTCTTGCTCAATGTGCCGTCGCCCAGCACCTTGAGCAAATCGTAACGCCCTTTGAGCACGCCGCGGGCCTTGAGCGTTTCGGGAGTAACTTCGTCTCCGTCGTTGAAGAGCGGATCGAGCTGCCCGATGTTGATCGATCGAACAACCTTGGCGAAGCGATTGTGAAAGCCCCGCTTAGGAACCCGGCGGACCAACGGCATTTGCCCACCTTCGAAGGTAGGATGCACCGAATACCCGGCTCGCGAGCCGGCACCCTTGTGCCCTCGGCCCGCCGTTTTTCCGTGCCCAGAGCCCGGACCGCGGCCGATGCGGCGGCGCTTCTTGTGTTTGTGAATCCCGCGATGCACGTCGTCGAGGTTCATCAGATCTCCACTCCTCGTAGGCGGAAAATTTCTTGTCGCGAACGCAGATTTTCCAGGGCGTTGATCGTCGCCTTGACGAGGTTGACCGGGTTGTTGCTGCCAAAACTTTTGGTGAGGATGTCGTGAATGCCCGCCGCCTCGCAAACGGCCCGCACGCTGCCGCCGGCAATCACGCCCGTACCAGGGCTAGCGGGCACAAGAATGACTTTGGCCGCACCGTATCGTCCCTTGACTGTGTGCGGGATCGTTCCGCCCTCGAGCGGCACTTCGATCATGCGGCGCGTACCATCTTTGACGGCCTTTTCCACGCTGGGAGGCACTTCGTTTGCCTTGCCGTAACCCCAACCCACTTTGCCTTTGCCGTCGCCAACCACCACCATGGCCGCAAAGCTGAAACGCCGTCCGCCCTTTACCACGGCGGCGCAGCGTTTGATCTTTACGACCTTTTCCTGGATCTCGCCTCGCGTTGTATCCGTTGCCACGGTTTCACCGCTCCCAAAAATTCGTTCGACTGCAAAAAAGTGACTCGTTCGCCCAATGGATGCTGGCTGCTAAAACCCCCGCCAGGCCAGACCACATCGCGGAAGCCCGACAAAAACACTGAAGGCCAGCCGAGGGTTCCCAGCGACGGGCCCGTTGGCCCCTGGCTCTCATTGTGATTCCATTTGCCTGGTGTCCCACCCGGCCATCCATCGAACGCCGGTCGCTTAAAAGTTCAGGCCGCCCTCGCGGGCCGCGTCGGCCAAGGCCGCCACACGACCGTGGTATTTGTATTCTCGCCGATCAAACGCCACATCGCGAATGCCCGCGGCAAGTGCGCGCTCGGCAATGGCGCGCCCCACTTCCTGGGCCGCCTCTTTGTTCCAGCTTTTGCTCAATTTGTCTCGCAATTGCGGATCCAACGTGCTGGCGGCGGCCAGCGTACGCCCCTGAAGGTCGTCGACAATCTGCGCGTACATATGCCGCTGGCTCCGGAAAACGGTCAAACGGGGCCGCCGAAGCACTTTTCCGCCAAGGCGACGGCGAACGCTGAATCGCCGGCGTCGCCGTTGCCGCAAAACGGCTCGTTCGTGGTTCACTTTGCTTTTCTCCGCGCCCTTCTACTGCCACGACCGCCCGAACAGGACCGGATCGTAGCACCGATGAATCGTTCTGGGGTGTTGGAACCGTTCTTGATCAACAATCGCTACAGCTTCAGCCCGCGATCGAGCACCTGATGCCACTCGGCACTGAAGCGCCCATGATCTCGCAACGATTTGCGATGTTTCTTGTCGTCTTCGCCGTATTTCGCGATGCCCACCGCAACTGAGAGGCTATCCGGAAACCCCTGTTGAACACCAGATACTGTGTCAACCCTCGCTGAGAGAGCACAATATCTGGCAGTCGGGGCAAGTTTCCGGACAGACTCTGAATGCTGTTGCGCGGCGTGCCGCTGTTGTTGTGTGCTTTTTTGATTCGTTTCGATTACGTTTTCGATTCCCAACCTACTACTTCACGACAGCTTTACCCGCCTTGCGGCGCACGGCCTCGCCCTCGTAACGAATTCCCTTGCCTTTGTACGGCTCAGGCTTTCGCACGGCCCGCACCTCGGCAGCAAACTGCCCGACCGCTTGTTTGTCGGGCCCTTTGATGACGATGTGCGTCTGGTCGGGGCAGGTGACGTCGAGTCCGGCGGGAATTTTGCGATGCACTTCGTTGGCAAAGCCGACTCGCAATTGAAGCGTATCGCCCGAGACGGCCGCCAGGTAGCCAACGCCCACAACTTCGAGCCGTTTCTCATAGCCCTTGCTAACGCCGATCACCATGTTGTTGATCAGCGCCCGCGTCAGCCCGTGCAGGGCACGATGCAACCGCTCGTCGCCTTGCCGCGTGACAACAATCTGACGATCGGCTTCGTCGTATCGGACCTGAACCTCGGGACGATGCGTCCACTGAAGCTTACCGACCGGCCCTTCCACCGAGATGGTTCGACCGTCGATCGAAACCTTCACTTTATCGGGCACGGGAACCGGTTGTTTACCGATGCGGGACATGATCGATCTGCCTAAAAATTGCCTGCACGACAAACGCCTCGCACGCGACGAGCGATTCGACTCGTTTCGATCGCCCCGCCTGCCGGCCAACGCTGCCCAACCCAAAAATCCGACCGACGGATTGCTATGCACATGCAGGTCGCCGGGGCCGACTTAAGCCATCACACGGCACGCTGCATGGCACCGCAGGGCGGACACCTCACCGTTTGTCGCTTTGTCCTTCAATGCTGTTCTTTTCTCTCGACGAGTCGCAGAGCTTTTTTCGAAACGTTTTGCCTGCGCTGTTTGTCGGGGCACATCCGCGGCTT
>WGDQ01000546.1 GCA_015493185.1 Planctomycetaceae bacterium | reverse complement strand
CGCCAGCCCGAACCGACGGCCACCGTGGTGCGGCGCGCGGCCTCGAGCGATCGAGCGGTTGAAACGGCCATCCGCGGTTCGAGCCGCGCCGTGCGGCGAATGCTCGATCAGGCGGTCAAAATCGCCGGCAGCCGGGCCGCCGTGCTCATCCGCGGCGAAAGCGGCACGGGCAAGGAGCTATTGGCCCGAACCATTCACGACAACAGCCCTCGCGCCGGCCGCGCGTTTGTGGCGGTTCACTGCGCGGCGCTGAGCCCCAGCCTGCAAGAAAGCGAACTGTTCGGGCACGTGAAAGGGGCCTTCACCGGCGCCGATCGCCCGCGTGTGGGCCGCTTCGAGAAAGCCGACGGCGGCACGCTGTTTCTCGACGAAGTGGGCGACATCAGCTTCGAAACGCAAACCAAGCTGTTGCGCGTGCTGCAAGATCAAACGTTCGAACGGGTCGGATCGACCGAAACCATCCGCGTCGACGTGCGGATCATCGCCGCTACGCATCGCGATCTGGAAGCCATGATTCGCGAGGGCCGCTTTCGCGAAGACCTTTACTACCGGCTCAACGTCATCAGCCTGGTTTGCCCGCCGTTGCGCGAGCGGCGCGACGACATTTTCGAACTAGCGCTTTACTTCCTCCGCCGCGAGGCCCAGCAGAACGGAAAGCCGATCGTGCGCCTCTCCGACGCGGCGATCGAGGCCCTTCGCGCCTACGACTGGCCCGGCAACGTTCGTGAACTGGAAAACGCCATTCAGCGGGCCGTCATTCTGGCCGAAGGCGACGCCATCGAAGTGGGCGACCTGCCGCCGGAAATCGTAGCGAGCGGCCATCGGACGGGCGTGTCTGCCCTGCGTCGCCGGCAACCGTTGCCCACGCGTTCCATGCCCATTGCAACCCCGTCGCGCCAGCATGTGCCCGCGCGGACCGCGCAGCCCGATGATGCGCCCATCGACGACAAGCTGGCCGCCATCGAGCGGCAGCACCTGCTCGATGCCCTGGCGCAGAGCGGGGGAAACAAGTCGCAGGCCGCCCGGTTGCTCGGCATTCCGCGCAGCACGCTTTTCAGCAAGCTCCGTCGTTTGGGCATCGAGTAAGCCCCGGTGCCGCGCGTGCGATGGCCGATGCTTCAGTGCAGCGCCGCTCGATCAGCTTGGAGCAAGGCCCCCCGCGGAAACCAGCGCGTGTGTCGATGGCTTCGACTTACCTGCCCGTCGGGTTCGCACCGCTTCCGCCCCCTGCGGCGGGCCATTTCCCCTCAACTCGCTCAGCCTGAATCAATCTTTGGCAAACGTGTCTTTCAGACCGGCATAGTGTTCGCGCCGCGAGGCGTAGCGGGGCATGAACGTCGCGTGCGGGTCGAACGTGTAGCGCTCGGGATCGAGATCGAACGCCCGTCGGCGGTACGGGCCCTTCGACAACCGATGCACAAACGCCAGCCAAAGCCGGTCGGGCGCCGTGCCGAACAGCATACGGCTTTCGGGCCGAAAACCGCCGAACAAAAAGTTCCGCGACAGCGGGGCCGTGTGCAGCGTCATCGTCAGAAAGCAAACGAAGACCCACGCCGTCCAGAGTGCGAACAGATAGCCGCCGGCCGCCTCGATCGGCTTTTTGAAACGAACCCGCACCCGCGACACCCGGTCGGTGGCCGATCGCAGCACAAACAGCGTGACGGCAAACAGCACCCACAGCACCAGAAAATCCCAGAAGTATTTTCCGCTGGGCACCTTTTTCGTCAGCCAGTCGGCCAGGGGTTCGAAAAAGTTGGTGGCGATCAACCCGGCGGTAATCACATTCACCAGCGCAATGGCATTGCTCCACAGCCCTTCGCGCATCAGCGATGCGAACACGCCCACCAACACGGCGATCAGCAGAAAGGGAAACAGCATACTCATTTCCGCCCCTCCTGGTTTTTCAACACGCGGCTCAGTTCGGCCAGCGAGGTCACACCCTGTAGCACGAGCAACAGCCCCTCTTCCTGCAAGGTTCGCATGCCGGCGGCCCGCGCCGCGCGCCGCAGCAGGTCGAGCTTCGGCTTCTGGGCCAGCACCTCGCGCGTGCGGTCGTCGACCACCAACAGCTCGAAAATCGCCGTGCGGCCGCGATACCCGATGCCCTGGCAGTCGGGGCACACCTCTTCAGGGTTTTGCGGCGGTCGATAAAGCGACTCGACCTTGCCCGCGGGAATGCGCAACTGCTTCAGAATTTGCGGCGGGGGCGGATACGCCTCTTTGCACGTATCGCACAGCCGGCGAACCAGCCGTTGGTTCACCACGGCCAACACGCAGGGGGCGAACGTCGCGGGTGGAATCTTCAGCATCAGCACCCGCAGCAGTGCCTCGGCCGCATCGTTGGCGTGAATGCCGCTGATTACCATGCGGTTTTCTTCGACCTGCCCGCAAAGAAACTTCACCGTTTCGCCGTCTACCAGTTCGCGCACCACAATCACGTCGGGGTATTGCCGCGCCACGCCCGGCAACACGTCCAGCGCGGTTTGCCCCTCTTGGCTGTCGAAGGTGATTACCTCGATGTTGTCAATGCGTCGTTCGGGTCGTTGGGCGTCTTCCACGGCGATGAAGCTGCGCACAAACCGGTCCGTCGAGTTCAACACGGTGTCGATCGTGGTTGTCAGCCCCTGATGCGGCTGGGCCGAAAACAGCACCATGCCCGGCGGCGAGTTGATCACCTCGAGCAGCTTTTTCTTCGTGGCCTCGCGCATGCCCAGGTCTTCGGGCCGCTCGAACGCAATGCTCTGATCCACCAGTTGCAGCACGGCGCGTTCGCCGGTTTTGGTGCCGCGGGTGAGCAGCTTGCAAACATATTCTTTGCCGCCGTAGGCGGCGCCGAACTGCCCGGCCTGTCGGGCGCGGCGCTCTTCGGGGTTGAGTGCGGCAATCTGCTTCATCACGGCCAGAATCCCGTCGCCCAGTTCGCGCTCCATCGCCTCGCCGTTGTGCCAAACGCCGTCGATCTCGAACCGCACGCCCACCTGTTGTCGCGTGTAGTCGAGCAATACTGCTTCGGCTCGCTGGTCGATCGCGCCGGCCAGCATTTCGCGGGTTTCTTGATAGGCCGGCATGCGTTTGGCCAGCTCGAGATTGGCCTTGTTCTGAATCTCGTCGTCGCTTCCGCCCGGCATGAGCTTCACCGACGTGCTGGCCTCGCGGGCCGCGGCCCGCTCGTCGCTGATGTCGATACCGATCGCCTTCAGGCGTTCGGCCAGCAGAAAGCGCAGGTGGTCGCGCGTCATCACCGTCTGGTGCGACTCGACAGCCCGGTTGCGGGCCCGAATGTAGAGCGTCAGCGGCACGGCGTAGGCCACGAGCAGCAGCGGAAAGCTGATCGCAAACAGCGGAATCACCCACGTGAGCATCAGCGCCGCCAGAAACGGGAAGAAGAGAATCGCGTTCCAGCGATGATAGGGCAAGCCGTGGCGCACGGCATCTTGATTGGCCCAGTCGGTCGTGGCTACCCACACCAGAAACACGAGCCACACGCTGACAATCTTCAGCCAGCTCAGATAAACGCCTTCGCCACGCTCGAAACCCACGGCCGGAAACTCAGGCCAGGTGGAACTCCCTTGCGCCAGCGCAGGTTCGGCGGCCAGCGCCAAAAAGAAGGCGGCCGCCAAAAGAGCGAGGAAAAGCTGTCGCATTTAGAGAATCCCTGGCTGCGTGACGTTGATTCCTTTTAGTGCCATCTTCAGTGCCTCGACGTTCGGCGCCACCTCGAAGGCGGTTGCCCGATCGATCAATTCCCGCTGCACCAAATCGCAAAGACTCATCGTGAAGTCTTGCATGCCCTCCTGCGCGCCCATGCGGATGGCGTCGGGGAGCTTGTCGTCCTTCTCCTCCAAAATCAGCTTGCGCACCGTGGGGTTGAAGGTCATGATCTCGACGGTCGGCACCCGACCCACGCCCGGCGCGATCGAAGGCAGCAGCTTCTGCGCCACGATGCCCTTCATGTTGAAGGCGATCGCACTGCGCAGCGCCGGGTGCATGTCTTGCGGAAACAGGTCCAGAATACGGCCGATCGTCGAGGGTGCGTTCGAGGCGTGAATGGTGCCAAACACCAGGTGCCCGGTTTCGGCCGCGTGAATGGCGGTCATGAACGTTTCCTGATCGCGCATTTCGCCCACCAACATCACGTCGGGGTCTTCACGCACCGCGTGCTTCATGCCGATCTCGAAGTTCTTCACGTCCAGGCCGATTTCCCGCTGGTTGATCAGGCATTTGTCTTCGGTAAACACGAATTCGATCGGATCTTCGAGCGTGAGAATGTGCTTGCGGTAGTGGCGGTTGATCCAGTTGAGCATCGAGGCGATCGTGGTGCTCTTGCCCGAGCCGGTCACACCGGCCAGCAGAATCATGCCCTGGTCGAACTTGCACAGCTCTTCCATTACCGGCGGCAGGTTCAGTCCCTCGAAGTCAGGAATCCAGTTGTTCACCCGCCGGGCGACCAGCCCAATGTGTCCCAACTGCTGCAACAGGTTCACGCGAAACCGCCACGTGGTGCCGTCCACATCCACCGTGTAGGCGAAGTCGGCCCCGCCGTCTTCGTCGAAAATGCGCCGGTTCCGTTCGTCGAGCATCGGAATGCAGAGGCGAACCATCTCCTCGTCGTCGATCGGTCCGCGGTTCAGCGGACGCAGCGACCCGTTCACCCGCACATAGGGCGGCTTGCCCACCTTCAGGTGCAGGTCGCTACCTTCCAGCTTCACCAGCGTGCGAAACAAACGGTCGATTTCCAGTTCGCGCTTTTGTTGGGCGAAGCGCTGCACCTGCGAGTCGGAAACAGACGTAGCCATGTCGGTGGTTTTCCTCCGCAACGGGCCGCCGCCGTTCGGCTTTTCCCGATTGCTCAGCGCCCGGACCTCCCAGCGGTCCCGGCTGGCAAAAATACACAAGATAACCGTTTGGCCAAAAGGGACGCGGCCGAGCCGCTCGACACGGCGGCCGAAGGTCCACAACCTTCGCCCTCATCCGGTCGTGTCGCGGCGCGCCGCCAACACCTTCCGGCGTTCGGGCCGCTTGAACGACGATCCCAAACGCCGCCTGGCCGGCATGTGCTCAGGCCGCCCAACGCACCGGAATGCCGCGAGCGGCCATCACTTGTTTGGTTTCTTCAATCGTATACTGCCCGAAGTGGAAAATGCTGGCCGCCAACGCGGCGTCGGCACCTCCTTGAAGAATCGCTTCGGCCAGGTGTTCCGGGCAGCCGGCGCCGCCGCTGGCCACCACGGGTATCGATACCGCGCGGCTCACCGCCGCGGTGATTTCCAAGTCGTATCCGTTTTTCGTTCCGTCGGCGTCCATCGAGGTGAGCACGATTTCGCCCGCGCCCAAACGCTCCACCTCTTGAGCCCAAGCCACGGCCTCGAGCCCCGTGCCCACGCGACCGCCGTTGATGTGCACTTCCCAGAACGGGCGACCTTCCTTCATCACCCGCTTGGGGTCGATGTTCACCACAATGCATTGGCTGCCAAAGCGGCGGGCCGCCTGCCGCACGAAATCAGGATTGCGGGGCGCGGCCGAATTGATCGACACCTTGTCGCAACCCGCGCGGAGCAAGGCCCGAATGTCTTCCAGCGTGCGAATGCCTCCGCCAACGCAAAGCGGCATGAACACCACTTCGGCCGTGCGGCGAACCACGTCGAGCATGATGTCGCGCCCCTCGTGGCTTGCCGTGATGTCGAGAAACACCAGCTCGTCGGCCCCCTCGTGCTCGTAGCGCCGCGCCACCTCGACCGGGTCGCCCGCGTCGCGAAGGTTGACGAAGTTCGTACCCTTCACCACACGGCCACGATCGACATCGAGACAGGGAATCACACGCTTGGCAAGCATCGCCTCTTCCAACGCCGAAGATCTTCTAGCACTTCTGTTCCGCTCTGTGGCAAAGGCCGGTGTCCGAGGCGCGATAGAAGAACCGGCATTGCCCTTTCACTGTAAGCTCAGCCTTCACGGGGGTCAACCGTCCGCCCGGGCGGCGCAACTGCAACTGTAGAGCCGGGTTCCAGTTTCCGCCGGGCTCCTTTTCACAGCGACAACCCGACGCTTCGTGCCAAAGGAGCACCCTCGGGCGGTCGGTTCGCCTTGCCGGTTGCTGCCGCCGCGCATCGGGCCACCTTGCCGCCGCCCGATCCGGCGCGAAGCGCCACCGCCAAACGTGCGGTTCGCGCCCACGCCCGCGGCCCCCCAACCGCCCAGAAAAAACCAGCCTTCGAAAAAAGCCGCGGGCCTGAGCAAAGAAGAAAAGAAGCCGGCTCTTCAAGTCCGCCCGCTACACGTCCGGATGCTCATTCACCGACTCGCGTACCGTGCGACACTCGGGCAGCGATTCGAGAAACAGCCGCCCGTAGGGCCGCGTCAGCACTCGCGGATCGAGCACTACCACCATGCCCCGATCGTCGCGGGTGCGGATCAATCGGCCGAAGCCTTGCTTCAGCTTCAGCACGGCCTCGGGCACCTGATATTCCATAAAGGGGTTGCCGCCGCCGCTGCGAATCGCCTCCAGCCGCGCGGCCAACAGCGGCCGGTCGGGCACGCTGAACGGCAGCCGCGTGATGATCACGTTTCGCAACGCCTCGCCCGGCACGTCGACCCCTTGCCAGAAACTATCGGTGCCAAACAACACGGCCCGCGGCGAACGTTTGAATTGCTCGAGCATCCGCGTGCGCGGCAACTCGTCGGCCTGACTGAACAGCGGCATTTGCTGCTCGGCCAGCCAGCCGGCCAGCGCGGCCGAAGCCTGTCGCAACATCTGGTAGCTGGTAAACAGCACAAACGCGTGTCCGTCGCTGCGGCTCACGTAGCGGCGAATCATCTCGATCACGCACCGCTCGAACT
>WGDQ01000545.1 GCA_015493185.1 Planctomycetaceae bacterium | reverse complement strand
TTGTTCACCCCGGTTGTTCGGCAGCCCGGTCGTTCGCCGCGCCGCCGCGGCTTGCAAATGCCAAGGCGACCCGCGGCGAACCAAAAGAACGCGACAAGAACAAGAATAAATAAGGATCGTTCGTCGCGCCGGTCGGCTTCCGGGGGCAGACCTCCGCCATTGTAACGCATCGACGGTGCGTTGCCGACTCGCCGGCCTGCCGAACTGCCGATCGGCTGAGCGGCTGAGCCATGATCAGCAGCCATGGTCAGCAACGGTCGTGCGGCGATGCTCGGAGAAAAGCCTTCGCATAGCATGTTTTCGTAGCATGTTTCGTTTTGCTGCAAAGGTTTCCCGCATTTCGTCGTGGCCTGAAACGGAGTATGATCCAGCCAGTCGAGCGGGCGGGCAGGAGAAACCGCCCTGAAAAAATGGGGGGCTGCACGAGGGCATCGTTTCTATCATCTCGCCGCTGGCGGAAAGCAGGGCAGGGGGGCGTGCCGTCGATTGGCCCGCGGGCCGAACCCCGCCTTTCGGTCGGACGGATGGCGTTTTGCCGATCGGCAAATCATCGTGTTGCCGGCGCCGCGCAAACCGTGCCGAGCCATTCACGCCGGATCAGCAGAGGAGCACACCGATTTCGTGAGAGCCTCGACTCCACCCAACCGGGTCGATCTGAAGCGGCGGAAGCGCGCATTGGTCCGTCCGTTCGAACGCTCGACGGATGCACCAACAGACGATTTGCGCCATCCGCGGCGGCTCGCACCGCGCGATCGTCGCAACCTGATCGTTTTGGCCACGTACCAAATCTTGTTGCGGCTCGCCTGGGTCTTCAAAACCGAAAGCGTGATCGTGCCGGCGTTTTTAGACATGATCGCCGGCCCCGGCTGGGTTCGTGGCTGCTTGCCGATTCTGAACCGTTTTGGCCAGAGTGTGCCGCCGGTGCTTTTTGCCCGTCGTTTGGCGGCCATGCGCCGAAAGAAGATGGCTCTGGCCCTGTTCACCGTGCTGCAAGGCGTGCCATTCCTTACCCTGGCTGCCGTTTGGGCGCTTGTTGGCCAGCGGCGGCCCACGTGGCTGCCGCCGTTGTTTCTGCTGCTATACGCCATTTTCTTCGCCTGCACCGGCATCAGTCAGCTTTCGTTGAATACGGTGTACGGCAAACTGGTCGATCCGCGCCGCCGCGGCCGATTGCTTTCCGTCTCGTTTTTTTCCGGAGCGCTCATTGCCACATCCACGGCGTGGTGGTTGCTCGGAAAGTGGCTGGCAATCGGCCCGCACGGATTCACCTTCATCTTTCTTTTCACCGGTTGTGTTTTCGCGGTCACTGGCTGTTGGGCCTTGTTGCTGGCCGAACCGGCCGACACCACCGCGCCGACCAACGGTTCGATGCGCCACTACGTGCTGGATCTGTATCAAACCGTGCGCCGCGATCGCCAATTCCGCCGCCTGGTGCCGGTGGCCTTGTTGTTTGCCACGGTGCTGATTCTTTTTCCGCACTATCAGGCCTTGGGACGCCAGCGCTTGGGCCTTAGCGGCGTGAACCTCATGGTGTTTGTCGTGGTGCAGAATCTGAGCTTGGGGCTGTTCAGCCTGGTGGCCGGCCCTTTGGGCGACCGCCGCGGAAATCGGCTCGCGCTGCGTTGGCTGTTGCTGGGCTGTGCCACCACACCGCTTTGGGCCGTGGTTCTGGCTTGGCGCGGCCCGCAAGGCGGTGCCGCGTGGTTCTGGACCATTTACATACCGCTGGGTCTCACGCCCGTAACCATGCGAACGCTCATCCACTACACGCTCGAACTGAGCCCGCCCAACGATCATCCTCGCTACGTCAGTGCCCTGAGCGTTTGTCTGGCCGTCCCGTTCGTTTCCTCGCCGTTGGTCGGATGGTTGATCGACCACACGAGTTTCGAGGCCGTGTTGCTTTGCGGTGCCGCGGCAATTTTCCTGAGCAGCTTGCTCACGCTGCGACTCGCCGAACCGCGCCAGCAAACGCGGCGCGCGTAGCCCGGCGCGATCGCGACGTTTTTTTTCCTCCCTCTCGCGCCCCGGTTGCGGCAGCCTAAGGGCATCGCAGAGGGCCGTCGGCCAAGCGGACATAACCCGCACCGCAGCAACGACATCGGCTGCAATGGCTCGCACACCCTGAGTCGATCGTGTAGGTTGGAATGTGCCGCGCACACGCCACGCGCCCGGCATGGTCGCCGCTCCGGCTTCCGGCGCAAGGCGGCTTTCCGAGTCGATGGTGATTGCCAGCGCGGCGCAACGGGACGTGCGACGCCGGCTGAGCGTTCGGCGCGCACAGCCGGTTGCAGCGCACCACGCGTTGGGTATGCGGTCGCGCCCGATGCGTGGTGGCAGGTTTTTTTGTTTGGCATATGCCCACGGCTTTTTCGCCCGACATATGCCTGTGCCTGCAACGTATTGCGTGCGATACCTCGACGGTCGGACGCCCTCGCGGCGATCGCTG
>WGDQ01000544.1 GCA_015493185.1 Planctomycetaceae bacterium | reverse complement strand
GTTGGTGATGAACAGCTTCTCGCCGTTGACCACATAATGATCGCCCTCGAGGCGTGCTTCGGTTTTCAGGGCCGTAAGATCGGAGCCCGCGCCAGGCTCGGTAAGGGCAAATGCCGAGAGGCGTTCGCCACTGGCCAGCTTGGGCAGATAACGCTGTTTCTGTTCTTCATTGCCAAAGGTGCGCAGCGGATCGACCGCGCCGATGCAGCCGTGTACCGACGCCAGCCCCGCGACCGTGGCTTCGACGGTGGCCATCCGCGTAAGATATTTGGCGAAGGCGGTGAACGGGACGCCGGAACCGCCGTATTTCTTGTCGACCAGCAACCCCCAGTAGCCGGCCGTTCCCAGATCGCCGAGCGTTTTTTCGCTGATTTTGCCGTCTTCGTTGTAAAGGGTGCCCGCCTCGCGGTTGCGTTGTACGGCGGCGATCGAGTCTTCCATTACCTTTTTCGCTTCGGCGTCGACCTCGGGCACCTTGCTCAGAAACAGGTCGACCGGCAGCTCTTTGTCCCACACCGCGCGGTGGGCAGGGCTGGCCTTGGTCGAGAATTTGAACAGGGCCTCGACTTGATCGTCGGCCCGGTCGATGGCGCCGGTTCGCCTGGCCTCGTCTTCGGTCTTGCCGCCCAGGCGTAATGCGGTTTCTGCGAACGAGGTTTCTTCGGAAGAAGGTGCGCCTTGCGATTGAACTTTTTCGTCGGTTGCGGCATCGGTTTTCATGGTTGAACCACCTTTATTGTGTCAGTGGATGGGTGATGTGTTTCCAACGACCGCCGGCTTTCGGGGAAAAGCCGGCGCTTTTCTATATATCGAACCACCTGATCGTACTCCGACCCGGCGGGGGGTTCAACGAAGGGGCGAAGCCGTCTCTTTGCCATGCACGCCTGTTTATCGCTTGGCCAAACACCGGCCCTCGCCCGTTCATACGCGTTCGAAGATTGTGGCGATTCCCTGCCCCACGCCAATGCACATGGTGGCCAACCCGACATTGGCGTCCTTATCGATCATGTTGTGAATCAGCGTGGTGGCGATCCGCGCGCCGCTAGCCCCGAGCGGATGGCCAATGGCGATGGCGCCGCCGCGGACGTTGATTTTTTCTTCGTCGAGCTTGAGCATGCGAATACAGGCCAGTGCCTGAGCCGCAAAGGCTTCGTTTAGTTCGATCAGGTCGATGTCGTTCAAGCTCATGCCGGCCCGCTCGAGAGCCTTTTTCGTGGCAGGCACGGGGCCCGTGCCCATGACAGCCGGATCCACGCCCGCCACGGCCGTGGCGACAACGCGCACCAGGGGCTTCAGACCAAGCGCCTTGGCCTTTTCTTCCGACATCACGAGCATGGCCGCGGCACCATCGTTGAGCGGCGAGCTGTTGCCGGCCGTCACGGTGCCCATTTTCGGCACGAAGGCGGGATTCAAGGCCGCCAGCCCTTCAGCGCTGCAATCGAAGCGGACGCACTGATCGACCTCGACCAGGAAACGGTTGCCCTCTTCGTCGCGACCGTAGACGGGAACGATTTCTTTTTTGAACTCACCCGCCTGATGGGCCGCCGCGGCGCGCTGATGGCTGCGCAGTGCGAAAGCATCTTGCTCTTGCCGACTGATGCCCTGCGACATGGCCAGAAACTCGGCCGTGAACCCCATGTTCAGCGCGGCCAGCGACGTGCGATGGAACAGCTTGGGGTTGGGATCGGCACCGTGCGTCATGGGCAGGTGGTGCATGTGTTCCAAGCCGCCCACGACCTGCACGTTTTCGAAACCGGCCATGATCGCATGGCTGGCCTGATTGAGCGCTTGAAGACTGGAGCCGCAAAGTCGATTGACCGTGGTGCCGCCGGCCTCGATCGGCAAACCGGCCATCAGCCCGATGGCCCGAGCGGCGTTCATGCCTTGCTCGCCGGTTTGCTGCGTGTTGCCCATCACCACGTCTTCGATTTCCTTCGGATCGACGCCCGAGCGTTCGACCAGCGCTTTGACCACGGAAACGGCCAAATCGTCCGACCGCACATCGCGAAACCAGCCCTTATCTTTGTGCGCGCGACCAACGGGGGTTCGTACGCAATCGACGACGACGGCATGAGTCATTTTTCAATTATCTCCCGGCGGATCGAACGCCTGGTACGCAACGGCGCGTCGTTTTTTCAACAGCCTCGTCTTGCGTGCGTGTTGAAGCGGGGCGCCGCAGCCGACGGAATCCGCACTCGTGATGATTCGCTGATACTTGTGGGATAGGGGGATTGCCTTACGTTTCGACGAGCTCCATGAAACCGGTTGGCTGAAACTCAAGGGTGATCGTAGAACGGACGCCCCTGTTTGGCCATTTCCAGCAACATGGGCGTTGGCTTGGCTCGCGGACCGAGCGACTCGAGCGGCTTGAGCAGTTCGATGATCTTGGCCGCGCCCAACTGATCGGCCCAGAACAACAGACCGCCTTTGAACGGGGGAAAGCCCGTGCCAAAGATCAAACCGAGATCGACGTCGCGCGGATCGCGCACGATCTTTTCTTCCAAAATCCGTGTGGCCTCGAGCACCATGGGCAGGAAGAGCCGGTTTTGGATCTCCTCGGTAGAAAACTCTTTCTGCTGACGGACCAGGGGCTTGATGATCTCTTGAACCGTGGGGTCAGGCACACCTTTTCCGCGTTTGCCGCCTTTGTAGTTGAAGAAGCCGACGCCGCTTTTCTGTCCGAGCCGGCCGGCCTCGACCATGGCCGGCAACAGGGGCGACTCGACGCAACGATCGGGAAACGCATCGCGCATCACACGGCCGGCATACAAGGCGGTGTCCATGCCCACCACGTCGTAAAGCGTGATGGGCCCCATCGGCATGCCGAACTTCTTGGCTGCCTTGTCGACCTCTTCGATCGAGGCCCCATCGAGCAATAGCTCCAGCGCCTCGTTCATATAGGGCAGCAACAAGCGGTTGACGAGGAAACCCGGGCCGTCGTTGACGACGATCGGCGACTTGCCGATGGCCTTGGCATAAGCCACGGCCGTGGCCACTGTTTCGTCGCTCGTTTTGGGGCCACGAATCACCTCGACCAGCGGCATGCGTCGCACAGGGTTGAAGAAATGGATGCCGCAGAAGCGTTCGGGCCGCTTCAAGCCTTCAGCCAAACGGGCAATCGGAATCGTCGAGGTGTTCGACGCCAGAATGGCTTCGTCTGAAAGCAGCGGCTCGACGCGCCGATACAGCTCTGTTTTGACCTCGGGGTTTTCAACCACCGCTTCGATCACCAAATCGCAATCGGCGTATTCGGCATCGGCATGCGTGGCGTTGATCAGCGGGGCCCGATCAAGTGCTTTTTTGGGGTCGGGACCGCGCTTCGTCTTGTCGTACGAAACCTCTTCAAGAATCGTGCGCACGCCGCGTTGCAAGGCCTCGGGCATAGCGTCGGTGATCGTAACCGGCAGGCCCCGGCGGACCGCCGCTGCCGCGATGCCGGACCCCATGATGCCAGCACCGAAGACGCCGACGGACTTGACCTCGCGGGGCTTGACGTTCGGATCGTCGACACCGCGATCTTTCTTGTTGTGATCGGTGAGGAAGAAGACGTTGATCAAGGCGCGATTCACGGGCGTGCCGAACAAGTCGGCCATGCCCTTGGATTCCAGATCGCCGGCCGCCTCGGCGTCGAGTCGGGCCGCTCCCACCATGACGTTCAGCGCGGCAATCGGGGCCGGATACTGGCCTTTGGTTTGCTGCTGAATGTAGGCCGATGCAGTGGCGGCCAGAAAATTCAGCTCGGTGTCGTCGAGCGACAGCGGACCGCTCCACCGCTGACGATCGCGCTGGTAATCGCCGGTTTTCTGCTCAGCCCGCACCATGTTGACCGCCGCCTCTTGCAGGCGATCGCCGGCCACGATGTCGTCGACAAGTCCCATTTTGTAGGCCTTGTCGACATCGGCCGGTTCGCCTGAGCTGATCAGCTCCACGGCGTTGGCCAACCCCGCAATGCGGGGCGTGCGAACCGTGCCACCCCAGGCCGGGTAAATGCCGATTTTGACTTCGGGAAAACCAATCTGTGTTTTACGGTCGCGGGTGACCACGCGGCGATCGCACCAAAGCGCCAGTTCGGCCCCACCGCCAAGACAGGTGCCGTCGATGGCGGCCACGGTGACAAACGGCATTTGGGCCAGTCGCATGAAAAGCTTCCGGCCGCCGGCACACATTTCAATGATTTGCTCTTTCGTGATGTCGCGAGCCGCGGCAAACTCGCGAATGTCGGCCCCGGCGATGAACGCGCCCGGCTTGCCCGAGCGAATGATCAATCCGGCGATGTCGTCGCGTTTTTCCAGCTCGTCGAGGTGAGCGGCCAATTCTTGCAAGACGGGCTGCGACAACACGTTCGCCCCTTTGCCCGGGGTGTCGAACGTCAAAACGGCGATGTCCGGTGCCGCCATCGACTGGGTGATTGTTTTTCCTTCGGACATGGTCTTGGTTTCTCGCTTTCGACGAGCAAAAGGCAGATAGAAATAGAATTTCGCCGCGCGGTGCGAGAGCGCCGGGAATCGCTCGCCTCGCTCAAAAGCCGACAACCGCACCGCATAAGTAACAGTTGTTCCAACGTGACTGATTCTTATACCAAAACGGTAAGGAGGCCGGCACCCACTAGGCCAGTTAATTTTATCTATAATGATCATAAGAAACATCAATTCATCGACCGGGCCGATTTTGGCCCGCTTTCGCACTTGGCGAAGCGGTGCAAAAGCGTGAGCAGACCCTTGGTGCCGAACCGTAACATTGGCACTCGGGGCCACGTTTTTCAGTCGATTGGTTGCCGGTACCCTGGTTGCCTAGCGCTTTGTACGTCGTGCGTTGGGTGATGGGCTTGCTGCCGGACGTTGTCTGGCCTTCGTTCGTTCTTCTCCCTTCTCCTTCCTTTCGTCTTTCTTGCTTCCCTTTTGTCTTGCTTCGTTTTAGTTTTCGGTCGGCAGGCATTCATCTGGTTGAACTTGGT
>WGDQ01000543.1 GCA_015493185.1 Planctomycetaceae bacterium | reverse complement strand
GCTATGGCCACAGCGAACCGGCCGTGTAACAATCGTTTGCCATGACCGCCATTGTCCGGATGATCCGCAATCTCGAAGAACGCCCCGCTGTGCAGCCGGTGCCGGGTGTGCGGTTGCGGCATTTTCGCGACGATGCGGACGTGGACCGCTGGTTGGAAATACGCCACAAGGCATTTGGGCGCCAGCGGTTGGGAGTGCGCTCGTGGACTCAGGCGGACTTTCGACGGGAGTTTCTCGATAAGCCGTGGTGGCAACCAGAACTGATGTGGTTCGCTGATGTGACCATGCTGTCGGTGGACGAAGGGGCGGACGAAGACAATTACCGTAGCGTGGGCACTGTATCGCTGGCGCTGCGTCAGGGGGCAACGGTGGCACAGTCGGCGGCTTGTCCGGCAATTCATTGGCTGGCCGTGTTGCCCGGTTGGCGGCGACGCGGCATTGGGCGATGGCTCGTGCAGGCAGCCGAACAGCGTTGTTGGGACCTGGGGTATCGAAGCATCTGGCTGGAGACCCATCGGGCGTGGCGCGAGGCCGTGGCGCTTTACGAGCAACTGGGGTATCATCCCGAAGCGTAAGTTCGCGAGCCGCAGTTCAACCGCCATGCACGGTCCGCTGCACAGCGGATTCTGGCTGCGGCTGCGAGTGGTCACGAAATGCTCGGAGGGCCATGTCGCGGAAAGCTCGATAGACTTCGCGAGTATGCCTACGACTGACCTGTTGGGGGGGAATCGGGTTTGCCTTGTTGAGGCTGACGAAGCAGCCTTTCAACAAATAGGGCCAAGGTAGCTCTTGGTCCCCTGCCCTGCCCTGTGCGCATGGATTGATGGGCATGGCTTGCATGCGGGGCAAAGGGGGCGAAAGAGGAGTTGCTTTGGCTACCGCGGTTGGCTGATCGTCACGCGGCGGCCTTCCACGTGCAATCGACCGGCCGCAAACAGGCGCAGGGCCTCGGGATACGCCTGACATTCGGCTTCGAACACGCGGGCGGCCAACTGCTGTGGCGTATCGTCGTCGAGCACAGGCACCACGCGTTGCAAGATGATTGGGCCGTGGTCGTATTGCTGGTCGACAAAGTGCACCGTGCAGCCGCTGACCTTCACGCCGTAGTCGAGTGCGGCCCGGTGCACGCGAAGCCCGAAGAAGCCGCGGCCGCAGAAGGCGGGTATCAGCGATGGATGGATGTTGACCACCCGTAGCGTGAAGTCGTCGGGAATTTCGACCCGTTTCAAAAAACCGCCCATCACCACCAAGTGCGGGTCGCTCTGCCGGCAAAGATCGAAAACCCGCTGGCTGAACGTGGCCACATCGGGACATTGCTTGAAGTCGACCGTTTCGTGGGCAATGCCGTGCCGGGCCGCAATTTGCAGGCCGCCGGCATCGGGCCGGCTCGAGACGACGCGGGCAATGTCGACATCCAACCGGCCCGCGTCGCGCTGCTCGATCAGATTGCGCAGCGTGGTGCCTCCGCCCGAGATGAGCACAACGATGCGAAGCGGCGAAAAAGGCGGCTCGTGCTTCATGATGAACTGCCGGAGGTGGCCGAGGCGATGGCCACGTGCAGGGCCACTGGGCGGCCGTCGAGCTTCAACGACACCGGCTCGCTGCCCTGCACGGGTTCGTATCGTAGTTGGCTCGCCAGCGTTTCGCGGCGAATGTAGTCGGCAAACTGTTCGATCGCCGAGCGCAATTCGGTGTCGTCTGTAACAACGCCCACCACAATGCGATCGGTGTATTGGCAGCCAATTTCCTTGCGTCGATTCTGAATCGCATGCACCAGTTCGCGGGCCAAGCCCTCGGCGCGTAGCTCGGGCGTAAGCTCGGTGGCCAACACCACCACGGCCGAGGGGCCTTGTGCGGCGGCCCAGCCGGGCTTGGCATTCAGCCGGATTTGCAGGTCGTCTTTTTCCAGCGTGAGCGGCCCTTCGGGAAGCTGGAGCGTCACCTGTCCCTGGGCCTCCATCTCGCGTAGAAGCGAGGCGGCATCGGCCGCCGCTAGTGCCTGCCGCAGGGCAGGAATCTGTCGGCCCAGCCGCGGTCCCAGCCGCTTCAGATCGGGCAGCACCGTGTAGTCGATGTATTGGTCGGCCTGGCGGGCGAATTCGACCTGCTTGACGTTCAATTCCTCGGCAATCAACGCGGCATGCTGCCGTAGCCAATCTTCGTGCCGGCGATCGGCCAAAATCACCTCGACCTTGGCCAGCGGCTGCCGCACCTTGAGCTTGGCGCCCATGCGGGCGCTGCGTCCTGACGAAACGATTTCGCGAACCAAGCCCATTCGTTCCGAAAGCGCTTCGTCGATCAGCGATTCATCTGGCTCCGGATAGTCGCACAGGTGCACGCTCTCGGTGGCCCGGTCGCCGAAGGGCTCGGCCACGAGATTGCGCCACAGGGTTTCGGCCAGAAACGGCACGAAGGGGGCCACCAGCTTGGCCGTGGTAACAAGGCACTCGTAAAGCGTCCAATATGCGTCGAGCTTGTCGGCTGCCTGCCGGTCGGCCGCCCAAAACCGATCGCGGCTGCGGCGCACGTACCAGTTGCTCAAGGCGTCGACAAACGCCTTCACATGACCGCAAGCGGCGAAGTTGTCGTAGGCGTCCATTCGCTCGATGACGAAGCGCGTGGTGCGGTGCAGTTCGCTAAGAATCCAACGATCGAGTTCGCCTCGCTCAGCCGGCGGGCGATAGTGCTTGCCACGGGCCAGCGCCTGGGGGCCAAGCTGATCGACTTTGCCGGCAATGGCCGCGCCCGGATCGAACTGGTCGATGTTGGCGTATATCACCAGAAAGCTGTAAACGTTCCACAGGCGCAGCAGAAACTCGGGAATGCTTTCCTTGATGGCCCGTTCGCTGTAGCGAATGCTGGTCCACGGTGGCTGGTTGGCGAAGAAATACCAGCGCAGCGCGTCGGCACCATAGCGGTCGAAAATTTCGTCGGGCTCGCGGTAGTTGCGCTTGCTCTTCGACATTTTGCCGCCGTCTTCGCCGAGCATGAGCCCCAGCACAATGCAGTTGCGAAACGGATGCGGATACGGGTAGCGCGGCGCCAGCGGATCGCGTGATGCGTCCGGCTCGTTGCCACCGAATAGCAGCGTGCTGATCGCCAGTTGGCTGTAAAACCAGCCTCGGGTCTGGTCGATGGCCTCGCTGATGAAATCGGCCGGAAACTGTTGCCGGAACGACTCGTGCCCCCGATGCGGGTAGCCCCACTGCGCGAACGGCATGGCGCCGCTATCGAACCAGCAGTCGATCACCTCGGGCACGCGGCGCATGCGCTTGGTGGGGTCGCTCGGTGCGGCGTAGGTTATGGCGTCGATGTAGGGTTTGTGGATTTTCAGGTGGGGCGAGATGTCGGGGTTTTTGGCAACGGCTTCATCCCAAACCTCGGTGCCGCGCACGTCGGGCTTGGCCAGCAGTTCGTCGTAGCTGGCCACGGCCTCCACGTCGCCGGTTTCTTCACAGTGCCAGAT
>WGDQ01000542.1 GCA_015493185.1 Planctomycetaceae bacterium | reverse complement strand
GCCAAGGCGCGCCAGGCATTCAAATCGCCGGCGCGCTGGCCGATCTGCTCGATGGGATTGTGCTCGATCTCTACTCCGCGGCGCTCGATTCGTTCGACGACGGTTTGCGGGCAAAACTTACCGCCCTCACCGCGCTGGTTCCCAACGGCGGTTTCGGGCGCCGCGATCCGGCGCCGTACTCCGATGTCGACCTGATGTTGCTCTGCGCGCCGGCCGCCGAGCCCGATGTGGCTCCGCTGGCCGAACGCATGGTGCGCGACCTGTGCGATGTGGGGCTCGACGTCGGCTTCAGCGTGCGAACGCCGCGCATCGCATGCCGCCTTGCTCGAACCGACGCCACCATCTGCTCGGCACTGATCGAGTCGCGCTACCTGGCCGGCAGCGTCAAGCTCTACACGCGGTTCATGCGGCGGTTCACGCGCATGGTGCATCGCCGCCGGCGCACGGTGCTGGCCGCCATGGAAGCCGCCCGCCTGGCCGAACGCGCCAAATACGGAGAAACCGTTTATCTACTCCAACCCAATGTGAAACGATCCTACGGTGGCCTGCGCGATCTGCACCTTCTGCGATGGATCGGCTTCGCACGCTACGGAACCCCCGACCCCGACGATCTGCGCCTGCGGGGTGGGCTTTCCCGGGCCGAAGTGCGCCACGTCCGCCAGGCCACCGAGTTCTTGCTGCGGTTGCGCAACGAAATGCACTTCCACGCCGGCAAGCGCTACGACGTGCTCGATTGGGCCGAACAGGTCCGCGTTGCCGAGGTGTTCGGCTACCGCGGCGACGACGGCCTGCTGCCCGTCGAACAGTTCATGCGCGAGTATTTCCGGCAAACCAAGCAACTGGCCAACATTGTTTCGCGAATGGCCACCGGCGCCCGCCCCGACGGCCCGCTGCGCAACGTGGTCAACGTCTTTTTCTCGCGACAGATGGAACGCGATTTTCGTGTCGGCCCCCGTCAGATTTGGGCCACGCGACGCGGCCTGAAAAAGCTGCGCAGCAGCCTCGAAGAAGTGCTCCGCCTGGCCGACCTGGCCAACCATAGCGACAAGGCCATCTCTTACGAAACCACCGAGGCCATCCGTCCGTTCTTGCGGCGGCTTCCCGACGAGGTATCGCCCGAGGCCGCCAAACGCTTTTGCCAGCTACTGAACATCCCCATCCGCTTGGGGCCCATGCTGCGCTGGCTCTACGATTTGGGCATTCTCGAAATCCTCATTCCCGCCTTTCGCCACGCAAACTGCTTGTTGCAGTTCAACGTGTACCACCAATACACGGTCGACGAACACTGCCTCCGTGCCGTCGAGGCGGCCACGGCGCTGCGGCACCACCAAGGGCTGTTGGGCACCGTGTACCGCGCCATCAAGCGCAAGTATCTGCTGCACCTTGCCCTGCTGCTGCACGACTTGGGCAAGGGATTTCGCGAAGACCACAGCGAGATCGGTGCCCGCATCGCGCAAAGCGTGGCCACTCGGCTGCGGCTCTCGCGCGACGATGCCGAACTACTGCGTTTCCTGGTTCAAAAACACCTGCTGATGTCGCACGTCGCCTTTTTGCGCAACGTCGACGATGAAAAAGTCGTCGTGCAGTTCGCCGTCGAGTGCGGCTCGCCCGACGCGCTGCGGATGCTTTACGTCATGACCGCCTCGGACATGCAGGCCGTGGGGCCCGAGGTCTGGACCGACTGGAAAGAGCAGGTGCTCGCCGCGCTCTATCACCGCACCATTGTTCACCTGGCCGACGAATATCCCGAGCTTCCTTCCGACCAATCGATCGAATCGCTGCGAGCCGAGGTCGAGCGGTTGGTCGATGGCGCCGGCGACAAGCAGTGGTTCCGCAAGCAAATTGCCGCGTTGCCGGCCGCGTGTTTCCAGCCGCCCGTCAGCGCCACGCCCGATCAGTTGGCCGCCGAATTGCGAGACCTCTACAAATTGCGGCACGGCGAGGTGTTCTCGCGCGGTCGCTATCTGCCCGATGCCCGCACCGTCGAATACACCATCGGCACCTACGAAGACATTGTGCCGGGCGTGTTTCACCGGCTTTGCGGCGCGCTGGCGGCCGGGCGGCTCGAAGTGCTGCAAGCCGAAATCCACACCCTGGCCGACGGGCTCGTGCTCGACCGCTTTTACGTCAACGATCCCGACTTCGACGGCCCGCCGTCGGAAGATCGCCTCAGCGCCGTGCAGCGGGCCTTGGAACAATCGCTGCTCAATCCTGAAGAAAGCCCGCCTTCGTTCCGCCGAGTGTGGCAATTGGGCATGAAGAACGAAGCCCGCGACGCGCTGCCGCACATGCCGCCCCGCGTACGGACCGACAACCACACCTCCGACCGTTTCACCATTCTCGAAGTATTCGCTACCGACCGCCCGGGCTTGCTGTATATGGTGGCGCGAAAAATATTCGAACTCGGTCTTTCGGTCTCCGTGGCAAAAATCGGCACCTATCGCGATCAGGTGGTCGACGTCTTCTACGTCACCGAAACCAACACCGGGCAAAAGGTCGAATCGCCGCAGCGACGCGAGCAAATTCGCGATGCCCTGATGGCCACGCTCGAATCGCTCGAAGCCCAAACCGTATGAAGCCCGGCACCGCCGGCCTCGGCACCACGCGCTGCCCTCGTGTCAGCGTTTCGGCCACCACCGGCACAAGCCTGCTCTCAGCCCCCACCGGCCTGTTCAGCCCCGCACCCGCACAAACCGGCTTGCCGGCGGCGTGGGCTTGCTCACCGGCTCAGGCGTTCAGCTTCACAGTTGGCGAATCGGCCACGTTCACCCAAACGTGCACGTGCGGCGAGCCGCGGAAGTACCACACGAAGGCCGGCCCTTCGAGCCGCCAGCAGTCCCAAACGCCGTCCTGACCGATATCGCCTTCTCGGTAGAAGGCCAGCGAACAGCGATCAAGGCCCCCTTGTGCCTTGAGGCAGGCAACCACCTCATCGCGATCGTTCGAGCGATACGGCTCGATCAGCTTTTGCAGCACCTTCTGCAAGTGCGCCCGCTGGTCGGGGCTTAGTTCCGTGACCGGAATTCCCGGAAACTGCCCCTGCGGCCCGCGAAACGCTACGGCGCTTTCCTCCGGCAGCCGCTCCAGCAGGGCCAACTTCCGTTGCCGGCCATCGAGCATTTCATACAGCTTATTGGCCAGCTTTGCCTGCGGCCAAAACACGTTGCCCGGATGGTCCGGTGGCTCGTTGAAGCCGGCTGCCGCATGCCCGTAGAAAATCGGACCACCAAACGCCACGTGCTCGGCCGAGTCGCCATCACACCGCAAGGTCATGTGGCGCCCTGTCAGCACGAACTCGAATTTCCCTTCGCCGGGCGTTCCGAAAATCGCGATGTTCTGATCCACGCCGAATCCGCCGCAGTCGTCTTTCAACTGTTTATCGAATCGGGCGTGCCAGTCCGGCTGAATGATTCCCTCGAAGATGTCGCGGATCATCCGCTTCTGTTCGGCCGTGTAGAAGTCGCTGTTGATCTCCACATCGTTGATGTGCCAGTTGTTCGCCACCCGCGTGCGCAGCAGGCCCCATTCCGGATCGACGTGATCCCACGCATAGCACACTTTCTTTTTCTGCGACTCGCTCAGCGAATCGTACAGCAGCTTCACCACCGATTCGGCCGATTGCCGGGTTTCGGCAGCCGTCGCTTTCGGCGTCGCCCAAACGGGAAAACTGCCCACGGCCAGCGCCGTGGCGCCCGTGGTAATCAGAAATTGCCTGCGGTCGCACACCGGCCCCGCCAACTCCTGCGTGTCGTGCGGTGCCGCTGCCGCAGCCTTTTTCAACGCACCTTTCGGCTCCGAAGTTTGCGAAACACCATCGCACGCGCTCGGGGCAGTATGGTTCGTCTTCTGGCGTTTCATGGGCAATTCCTCCTGTCCGTAGCGGACGCCTGATTCTTATTCGCAACCAACGGCGCACAAAACACCGCGCCTTTGGTCCACGTTATTAGAACCCATGCGCCCCCTGCACGCAAACTTCCCACACATCTATCGGGCGCCGGCGTGTTACCGCCGTTTCGCCAATTCCCAGCACATCCCATGCGCTGCGCCGAGTCGCTAGCCGCCCTGCACAATCCAGCGCAGCCGGCAACGCCCGCCCGGCCTTCGTGACCATCATTCGCCTTCATCGCAACGGCTGACACCGCGGACAGAAAAACGTCGATCGCTGCCCCTGAACCATCCGCTCGATCCGAGCTTGCCGGCAGCTCGGACACACCTGGCCCGCCTTCTGGTAAACACGGTGCCGGCTCTGATACGCACCTTCGCGATTCAAGGCACTTCGATACGTGCCATCGGCCAGTGTCGACCCTTCCAAACGAATCGCCTCGCGCAACACGCGACGCATTGCCCGGTGCAAACGCCGCCACTGATCTGCATCGAGCCGGTCGCAGCGCTGGCGCGGATGAATGCGGGCCACGTGCAGAATTTCCGAAGCGTACAGGTTGCCGATGCCCGCCACCGCCCGCTGATCGAGCAGGGCCACCTTCACTTCGCGGCGGCTCGATTGCAACCGTTGGCGGAGCTGCGCAAGCGTGATTTCCAGTGCGTCGGGACCCACCGATCCCTCCGACCGCCAACGCGCGAACTGCTCGTCCGTAAACAGCTCCACCGTGCCCAGCCCGCGCCGGTCCCACACAATCACCGCGTGCGCAGGCCGGCCCGCCAGCCAAATGCGCAGCCGCACGTGCCGCTCGTCGGGGGGCCTGTCCAACAGCACAATGCCCGCCATGCGCGGATGCACCACCAGCCGATCGTCGCCATCGGTGCGAAACACGAGCCGCTTGCCAAGGCGCCCCACCTCCACGATCCGCTGGCCGACAAGCCGGCGCCGAAGCGTCGCCAGGCCGGGGCGCATCACCAGCGGCTTATACCGGCTTCGCGGCTTCTCGATGCGCTCGATCCGTCGACCAACGATCGGCTGCAAACCGCGACGCATCGTTTCCACTTCCGGCAACTCAGGCACAACCCCAGGCTCCACTCTCGCAGAAAAACAAAGTCACGAGCAAACCAGCTTCGCTTACCGCTCCTAAAACCAACGGACAAACGAAAATTGCGGGCAGGCAAACTGCTGTATCGCTTGCCGGCTATCGGATTTGTCCGGTCGCTCATAACCGCAAGCTCGACCAGACTCGCTTCACAGCCTCGGCTTCACCGGCAACGCGCACCGGCCTGTTCGACGTTCCAGCTCCACGCACCGGTTCGGAGCCCCGCTTTCACAGGCCCACTTTCGCGTCTGTCAACTCTGCGCGTCCACTCTGCACGTCAACTTTGCTAGTCGACTTCGCGTGTCAACATTGCAT
>WGDQ01000541.1 GCA_015493185.1 Planctomycetaceae bacterium | reverse complement strand
GGCGAAGAGGATGCGGCCGACCTCCGTTCGCCAGAACACCGAGATGCCCTGGAGAGAGTTGCTCATTTTGTATCGCCTTTGACGAAAGGCGCCACGCCTGACGATGTGTGCCAATGGATCGACCAAGGGCGTGGCACGCCGGGCGAACGATTCTGGACGCTTGATCCCGTCGATGGGACCAAGGGGTTTTTGCGTGGCGAACAATACGTGGTGGCGTTGGCCTATATCGACGCGGGAAAGGTGACCGTTGGCGTGCTGGGATGTCCGAACTTGAGCGACGGCTTTCGCGCCGACGTGGGTGGTCCGGGATCGTTGATTGTCGCCGAGCGTGGCCAGGGTACTTGGGTGGTGCCGCTCGAAGGGGGAGAGTTTCGCCGGTTGCACGTATCTGATCGAAAGGACCCGGCAGAAGCTCGTTTGCTGCGCTCAGTCGAATCGGGCCATACGAACGTCGGCCAGATTGGCGAGTTGGTCGAGGCGCTGGGCGTTCGGGCCGAGCCAGTACTGATGGATAGTCAGGCCAAATACGGTGTGCTGGCTGCCGGAGAGGGAGATTTGCTGTTCCGCCTTCTATCGCCATCGAAGCCTGACTATCGCGAAAAGATATGGGACCAGGCAGCCGGTTCGTTGGTCATCGAGGAGGCCGGAGGACGCATCAGCGACCTCGACGGGCGTCCGCTCGACTTCACGCAGGGCCGAACGCTTGCCCGCAATCGAGGCATTGTTGCCTCGAATACGCATTTGCACGATGCCGCACTAAAGGCCCTGAAAACGATCGGTGCCTGAGTTCGCGTGACGTTGCAGGCTTTGTTCCAGGTGGTTTCTGGGGCATCTTGGGACGATTCAGCCAAGTCTGCATCGCTCAACGTCCGCCCCGTTTCCGCTTGCTTTGCCTACTTGCTGCCTGTAAGCCGGGATGGGCTGGGTTTCCGTGGTCACGAACTGTTGGCTTCCGCGGTGTCCGACTCTGGGATGAGTCGCAGAGCGGCAGAGTTGATGCAATAGCGTTTGCCGGTGGGAGGAGGTCCATCGTCGAAAACGTGGCCGAGATGGGCATCGCAGCGGCTACAAAGAACTTCAGTGCGTGTTGTGAAGAAGCTGCGATCAATGGCGGTGGCCACATGTGCGGGATCGACCGGCTCGTAGAAACTGGGCCATCCGGTGCCAGAATCGAATTTGGCCCGGGCGTCGAATAGCGGCTGACCGCAGCACACGCAGACGTAGCAGCCCGGCGTCTTGGTGTTCCAGTATTGGCCCGTAAAAGCACGCTCGGTGCCTTTTTTGCGGGTCACACGATACTGCTCGGGCGTCAGTTGTTCTCGCCACTGTTGGTCACTCTTGATCACTTTTTCAGGCATGTCGGGCATTCCTGTTTGTTCGACCAGGACGGCGGTGGTCGTCGTGCCGTGTTTGGCGTTGCTGGTGGTTGGCGACAGAGCGCACGTCATCTTGGGCGATGCTTTTGGGGCGTGACGTATCGGCTGGAATTGCCGTTGTATTCTGAAGCCTCGAACCTTGCGATTTTGCGAAGGTGCATGGGTACGGCACGGCAAACTGACCGCGACACGGCCACGCGGGCAGCATCAACCAAGCCGTTGCGCTGAAACGACAATGCCGTCGGCGTCGGCGTAAAGATAGGCGCCGGGTGCGACGCAAACGCCGCCGATGCGCACGACAATATCGCGCTGCCCGGTGTTGCGTTTTTCGCTTTTCATCGGATGAGTTGCCAGAGCCTTGATGCCCAGAGCGATTTTTTTCAGCGCGCTGCTATCGCGAACGCATCCGTAGATCACGACGCCGACCCAACCATTTTCGACTGCCAGAGCCGCAAGCCGATCTCCGAGCATTGCGCAACGCATCGAAGCGCCTCCATCGACAACCAGCACGCGGCCATGCCCTGGTTCTTCCAACGCACGCCGCACGAGCGAGTTGTCTTCGAAAGCCTTTACGGTACTAATCGGGCCGTGAAATGCCTCGCGGCCGCCGAAGTCACGAAAGATTGGTTCGAAGACTTCAACTTGATCGGCGAATGCATCGCACAGGTCGGCAGTTTGAATGGGCACGGTTCGATCGATGTGTGAGGTCTACCGGATGAATTCACTTTTTCCAGGATGCGCTGCCATCGGAGGCTGTTTTTGGCTCGCGTGGACGGCGTGATTGTATCGCATCACGCTGCCGGTTTGTAGCGACTGCCAATGTAATGTCGTTGCAAGGACGATTTGCCGTTGGGGCTTGGTCGCCAAGGCTGGCGAAGCCGAATTGGCTCGTCAATTCGGTGTGGCAACGGTTACAATCCTCGCAGGTCATGGTCAGAAGCCGTAGCGTGCGTCAGACAAACCCGATCGGCATGCGTGTGGGCTTGTCTCGCAAAAGGAAAACATATTCCGTTGCCCTGCGGATACGTATCGGAACAGAGTGTTCCATGCGTCGCTAGAAGCGGTAGGGGCTGAGCAGCCGCGATGAAACCGCAGAGATGGTGTCGGACGAACAAGGAACAGGAATCACCTGAGGAAGCCGCACATGTCGCGCCTCGTTTCGTTTTTCATACTGGCCGCCGTGGCGGCGGTTGTAGGCCTGTTGTTTTTTCAGGTCATGGCGCAGTTTTTGGTGCCTTTGTTTCTTGCCGTTGTAATGACCGTGATGTTCCGGCCAGTGCACCGGTGGATCAGCCATCGACTCAACGGGCGAGAGAATTGGGCCGCACTACTCACCGCACTTCTGGCGGCCGTAGCCGTATTGGGGCCGCTACTGC
>WGDQ01000540.1 GCA_015493185.1 Planctomycetaceae bacterium | reverse complement strand
GTATCGAGAAACGCTGGGTTGCGAATGGCCGGACCGGTGGCTCCTTCGCCTTGCGGGCCGTGGCAGCCGGCACACGCCCGTTCGAAAAGCACACGCCCGCGCGGCGCGAAACCCAGGCCAATACGCTGGCCGTCGGGCCGCTGTTTCGAACGTAACGAACGGAGGTATGTCACGATGTCTTCAATCTGGTATTCGGAAAGTTCGGCGGCGCCCTGCTGACCTCGCAAAAACGGACGCATTTGCGTGCCCGTGCGGCCGTGGCTGATCCACTCGATCAGCGTGGCGTCGCTCACCGTGTCGAGAAACACCGGATTCGACAGCTGTGGACCAATGGCCCCTTGGGCTTCTGGGCCGTGGCAGCTTGCGCACATGCCGCGATACAGGAGTTCGCCGTTTTGCCAATCGCCGGTTACATGAACGTTTGGCAAGAGCTTCATCGGCTCACGCTGCCACGATCGCAACAGGGCGATCAAGTCGGCCGTGTCTTGGCTGCTGAGTTGGCGCCAAGCCGGCATGGCCGTGCCAGGACGACCGCGGGTGATCGTGTCGTGCAAGAACTCGTTGGACACGACGGACAGCACCGATTGGTTGTTGAGCGAGGGACCGATACCGCCCTCGCCGTTTTGCCCGTGGCAAACCACGCAGCGGCTTCGATAGAGCTTCAGCCCAATGTCGGCAGACGGTGTGTACGTGGCGCTGGAAGCAAGGGCCGTTGCCGGAACCGTCGCGCTACCGTCGGACTCTTGGACAGCGGGAAGTCGGCCGCTTTCGTTTTCGGCTTTGTTTTCGGCGCTGTCCTGGTTCGTATCGTTGTTTTCGTTGTTTGCGTCGGGTGATGGCGATTCATCGTCGCCCGACCGCGCGGCCGGTTCGGTTGTTTGCCCCCGCGCCGCCGAGGCGGCCGGCAGAGCCGCTACGGCACGGAGCACTTCGTCGCGGTCGGACTCGAGCGGTTGCCAGCTTCGGATGAAGGCCAGCAGATCGCTCACATCGCGGTTGTCCAGCTCGCGCCACGACGGCATGGCCGTGTTAGGACGGCCTTCGAGAATCGTTTTCGTAAGTAAGGTGTCGCTGGCAATGGAGAGAAACGCCGGGCTGCGAAGCGAGATGCCGATTTCGCCACCGCGCCCGTCGTCGCCATGGCAGCCCGCGCAGTTGGCCCGGTACAGTGCCCTGCCATAGCGCGGATCGCCCCGGCTGGCTGAGATCGCGGCCATGTCCGACTCGCGTGGTTGCCAGCGTCGGATATAGCCGACGATCAATTCGATCTCGTCGTCGCTCAGGCCCCCTTCGGTAGTCCAGGCGGGCATGCTGGTGCCAGGGCGACCGTGCGCGATGATGGTGCGCAAATAATCGTCGCTGGCCACGGCCAGGGTGTCGATGTTGCGCAACGAAGGCGTGAGCAACTCGCGAGGACGATCGATTTGTTCGGCGGCCTGAGCATCGCGGACGATCACTCCCACGCCATCGCTGCCATGGCACGAGGAGCAATACAGTTGGTAAAGCGTCTCACCCCGTACGGGCGTGGGATCGAGTGGCTGAGGCAGCGGCGTGTAGTCGGCCGGAGCCGACTTGCGCTTGAGGCTGATCATGTAGGCGGCCAGATCTCGCGCCTGCTCGTCGGATAGCCCCATTTCCGGCATCAGCGTATTGGGCACGACCGCAGCGGGCGATTTGAAGTGCGTGAACAGCCAGTTTTCGACCGTGTGCTCGCCGTGAACGTGGCGGAAGTCGTAGTCGTGAACGGTTTTTTCGCCCACATAGGTGATGTCGGGGCCCAACACGCCACCACGGCCCCGGTATTTGTGGCAACCCAAACAGCCGTGTTCGACGACCAGTTGCTTGCCGCGGGCCAGATTGTCGGCCCCTGGCAGGCTGGCCGTGATTTCGCCCCGCGTGATGTGATCGATCGGCTTGACCTGTCCGTACAGGTCCGATTGACCGCCATAGAGGTCGTTTTCGTAGTGGCACCGGCCGCAGCTCGTGTACACCATTTTGCCCGCCAACAATGGTTCGGGCCAATGGGCCGTGTTGTGGCCTCGCTCATCGAGTTGGTTGGCGTGGGCGTCGCGCTGGGTTGTGGCTCGTCCCTGCCCTTGGTGGCAGATGGTGCAGCCGAATTTGTCGGCCGGATGATTGGCGAGCAGATCGCCTGGGTGCGTGCCAAGGGGCTGGGGTTCGCCCTGCATGGCCGGATTGTCGATGCCCACGTGGCAGGTAACGCAGCGGTCGACGCGGCGCAACGACTCCAGGTAAATCTGACGGACTTCAATCGGGTAGTCGACCGCCGGAGTACCTTTTTCAGCCGCCACCTCCGTCAGCCGCCTCGCGTAGTCGGCCTGATACTCTCGCCACTCGGCGGTAAAGTTTTCCTGGAATGCGGCCAACAACAATAGCGCGAGAAACACCAGGCTTGAAACCAGCAAGGTGGCTTTCATCAGGCGGATTTGAGAGGGCTCCATCGCCTTGATCTCCCGCTGCGGGTTCTACGTGTATCGGTTCGGCAAGCGCCCTGTGCTGTTTTCTGGGGACGGAACGCGGTTCGCATGGGCGCTTCAGTCATTTGCAAGGGGCGCGTTGCCCCCGGTCAGGTGGCTATTGCTGATCGTCTGTTCGTTTGCTCGTGTTTGCCTGCCTAGTGGGCTCTTCGTGTCACATGTGTTTGGTTGAGTCGTCTCGGTAGGTTTGTTTTGCTGGGCTTGTTTGTCTTGTTTGGCTCATCGCTTTTTTTTGCGTGTCGGCCGGTGCGCGGGTGCGTGACAACGGCCAGTTGTTGCTACGCAATGGCAGTCGGCTGCTAGTGAATGGGCCACTGGTCTTTCGACCAGTAGAAATCCCAGTTCGGGCCGCGGTGTACGGTGGCAAAGTATGTCAGGATCACGAAAGCAATCAGAAAGCAAGTGAATACGGCCAGCGCGCCCATGCGGGTCGAGTTGGTCCAGCGCGTAATGGCCAGCGACCAGCCGGCAAATATCACGAGCATGACCGTGCCAGGATTCACCAGCGTGATGACGATTTGCGGAATGTTCGGGTACCAGTTGCGCAGCCAGCCGAAATTCACTGTGAACACCAGCATGCCCAACACGACCGCCGCCGCGAACACGGCAGAGAAGATCGTGATCCGTCGGCCTCGCGGCCCGGCGAACCAGACACCGACGTTTTCCGGATCGCGATCGAGATACGGCACGAGCATCAGGCCGAGCACCACAATGGTGGGAATGCCGACGCCGCCCATGAAGGCGGAATAGCTCACGAGTTCCTGAAGGCCGAGAAAGTACCAGGGTGCTTTTGCCGGGTTTTCGGGCACCGCCGGGTTGGCCAGTTCTTTGAGCGGCGCGTCGAACCAGTAGCCAAGCCCTAGCATGACGGCCAGCGTAACCATGGTGAGCGCGGCAATCGCGTAGAGTGCGCCGGGAAACGTGGGAATCGTGTTCAGCATTTGCCGATCGACGGCCGGTGTTTTGCCTCGCACTACGGCCATCAGACCATAGGTTCGCGTGGGGCGCGATGCCGGTGTGCCCAGCAATGCAGGGCTGGTATTCAATGAGCCATCGCCCGATGGTTGCGGAGGCGGCAGTTGGTCGGCTTCGGCCGGTCGTGTGAGTCCGCCATCTTTGCGAATGCGCCAGAAGTGCACCACGAGCAGCACCGTGGTAATCAGCGGCAGCACCATCACGTGCAGCAGATAAAAACGGATGAGCGCCTCTTGCCCCACATGATTGGCGCCCAACAAGAGCCGCTTTTGAAATCCACCCAGATCGAACCACTGAGTAATGCCCAACGCGTCGGTCACTTCGCGGGGTGATTGGGCGATTTCCGAGCCGATGGTCACCGCCCAAAAGGCCAACTGGTCCCAGGGCAGCAAATAGCCCGTGAAGCTGAGCCCCAGCGTGCAAACAAACAACAGCATGCCCACCACCCAATTGAACTGCCGCGGTGGTTTGTATGCGGCCGTATAGAAGGCGCGGGCCATGTGCAGAATGACCATGGCCACCATGCCGTGAGCGGCCCACCGGTGGATGTTGCGGACGAACCGACCCGTGGGAACGATGAACTGGATCTCTTTCATCGAGTCGTAAGCCAGATCGGTCGACGGCTTGTAGTAAATCATGAGCGGAATGCCGGTGGCCACGAGCAGAAAGAACAACACCAGCGTGATGATGCCCAGCCCGAGCGTGGCGCGGGCTTTGAGCGAGTAGCGATGAATGCGCGTGGGCAGCACGTGCAGAAACACGTTGCTGAACACCGCCTGCGATGCCGCGCGGTCGGAAGTGGGACGACCATGCCGCACGACCGAGTGGCGAAACTCCCTCGGCGTGTCGAGCAAATTGTGGAAGTAACGCTCGAGCGCCGTACGCTGCCGATCGTCGGTCGAATCGCGGTCGCACGGCTGGCCGTGCGCAGGTTCTTTTTCGGATGCTGTGTCGGTGGCCATGTTCACACCTTCAACCTGACTTCTGGTCCGACTTCTTTCTGTTTGTCGACGACCAATTGCCCGTCGGGCGAAATGCTGAGGTCCAGATAGGCGAGCGGTCGCGGGGCCGGCCCTTCGACCACCCGACCCTTGGCATCGAAACGGCTGCCGTGGCAGGGGCAGTGAAAGCCTTCGTTGTCGAGCCGCGTGACCACGCAACCCAAGTGGGTGCAAACCGCTGACATGGCATAAAGCCCCTCGTCATCGGCGAAGATCCACAACCGATGTTCTGGAACGGGTGTCACACCGGCGGCAAAAAATGGAGGCAACGGCCCGAGTTTCACGCGACTGTTCGACTCTGGAAACACCGAAGGCATGGGCAACCGTATCGCCCCCAGCGCGGCCACGGCCAAGGCGATGGCCGCCGAATAGAGCGATGCCAGCCCCAAGAAATCGCGTCGCTCTTTGGGCTTCTGGAAACGCGGGCTTTCGTGAACGCTGGTACTCATCGTTCAAGCTTTCGTGGAGGTGGCGGGTGTCCAAAAGCTCCAGGCGTGAACACGCTCCATGGTGATCGCGCCAACCGGGCAGCGCTCAGCGCACAGGGCACAGCGAATACACTTCGTTTCGTCCTTGATGATGGCGGAAAACGTCTCGGGCGAGTCGCCATTCAGACGCTGGCGCACCGCCCCTTCGAACAGCTCGTCGCCTTCGAGCCGGTTTAGAGAAACCAACTCCAGGCACAGCTCAGGACAAACATCAGCGCAGCCGCCGCAAAGAATGCATTTGTCCGAATCGAAAATCGTGTTC
>WGDQ01000539.1 GCA_015493185.1 Planctomycetaceae bacterium | reverse complement strand
GAATGGATCGGATAAGAAGAAATTCTGAAAAACGTCCCGCACGCCTGTCGCGCGTTACTTGTTTCTACTTGTTGCCGGTTCGCCGGAACCGATATTCATGCCTCGTGCGTATGGCACATTCGGCCCATTCCACCGCAGTGGCTCGCCACCGCAGCGGCGCGTCGTCCAAAGGGGCGACACGCGTGTTCGCGTTTCGTATTCGTCCGTATCCGTCTCTGTATCTGTGTCGTCCAATGGAGCGATCGCGTTTGCGTTTCGTATCCGTATTCGCCCGTATCTGTGTCCGCCCGGTCTGGCGTCCGCCGCGGCTTCGCTCGATTGGCGTGCGAGCCTCCCCTTGGGCCCAACGTGCGCTGGCGTGCGTGCGGCGCGCTCACGGGATGAACAAAAACTCGTTGGCGTTCAACAGGGCCCGGCAAAGCGCCGTCAGGCCGTGTTGGGTCACCAGTTCGCCCGCGGTGCGTTGTTCCCACGCGTCGGGACCACGGCCCAATGCCAGCCGAAAGGCCCGTCGCACCTGTGCCGCTTCGTCCGCGCCCGCTTCCCGTTGCACACGCTGGGCAAACAAACCGGCTTGCCGCATCACGAAACGGCTGTTCAACAAATTCAACGCTTGAATCGCCGTGGTCGAGCGGCTGCGGCGCGGACACACCTGGCCTGCGTCGGGGCAGTCGAACGCGCCGAACACGCCGTCCTGTTCCATCCGCACCTTGGTCATATACACCATGCGACGCCAGCCGTCGGCGTCGAACGTTTCGCGTGGCTTATACACGCGCACGTAATTCTCGTTTGGCTCGAAGGCGCTGAAGCCAGGTCCGCCCATCTTCAAATTCAGCACGCCGCTGGTCTTCAAAATCGAATCGCGAATCGCCTCGGCTTCGAGCCGACGAGGCGGAAACCGCCACAACAGCCGCGATCCAGCGTCTACGGCCAGAGCCGACTCGCGCGGTCGGCTGCTCTGCCGGTAGGTGCTCGATGTCAGAATCAGCCGGTGCAGTCGCTTCAACGACCAATCGCCCCGAATGAACTCGCCGGCCAACCAGTCCAGCAGGTCCGGGTGGCTGGGCCGGCTGCCGTTGCTGCCAAAATCGCTCGGCGTATCGACAATGCCCGTGCCGAAGTGATAATGCCACACCCGATTCACCATCACCCGCGCGGTCAGCGGGTTGTCTGCGCTGGCGATCCACCGGGCCAGGGCCACACGCCGTTGTTGCTCGGGCGTTTGGTCTTCTAAGCCCAACGAACCCAGCACCGTTAGCGCATCGGGCACCACCGGTTCGCGCTTCTGCATCGGGTCGCCCCGGTAAAGGCGATACGTGGTGCCCGGTTGTTCGAAACGGCCGGCATACACCTTGGGCGGCGGGGCATTGAGCCGCTCGTATTCTGCCTCGAGCGATTCGACCTGCCGCAACAGGCTCTCGGCCGTCGCGCGCTCCGACTCGGACAAACCGCTCAAATCGTAACGCCACGCGCCGTGTGGCTTCGCATCTTTGCTCCACGGCACGCGATCGGCCGACGAGGCCACCACCTGCCAGGTGCCCGGTGTGCGGGCCACTTCCACCCGATACTGCACGGCCAGCCGGTCGCGATAGCGCCCCTTGCGATCACGGCCCCACACCACATGGTCGATCAGCACCGGCTCAGCCAGTTCGATTTCCACCCATCCTTTGCCGCGCGTGTCCGAAATCCAACTCCGCTCGTTGCCGTAGCGACCGTCGTTGATGTGTTCCAGCTTGTGGATCGCGTGTCCCGGATAGTCGCCCGAAGAACGCACCACCACGCCCTCGGCCGCCAACGCCATGTTGCGGGCATCGGCCGTGCCATACGTACCGGCCGCAAACACCTCCAGTTCATCCACGCACGGCTCAGTCTGGTCGTTGGTTTGTTCGATGATCAAACGCACCCACCGCGCCTCGACCGGCGGAAACTGCTCGACGTTTTGCTTGGGCGAAACGGGCCGTCGCAACCGCTGCCCCCAGGGCGAAAGTTTTTGCCGCAGTTGGGCCAGTCGGGCCCCCACCTCGTCGGCCTTGGCTTTGCGGGCCTTGTATTCCGCGGTCAGCCACGGCCGCTCGCCATGCCGAACGCCCGCAAACACCGCCTGCAACGAGTAGTAATCTTTCTGAAGTACCGGATCGAACTTGTGGTTGTGGCAGCGGGCGCAGCCGAGCGTTAGCCCCAGAAAGGCCGTGCCCGTCGTGTTGATCATGTCGGCCAGTTCGTTTTGCCGTTGCATGAGCGTGAGCCCCACGTCGGGGCTTTTCACGCTGTCCCACGGTCCGCCCACCAAAAAACCCGTCGCCGCATCTTCTCCCACCGCATCGCCGGCCAGTTGCTCGAACACGAACTCGTCGTACGGTTTGTCTTCGTTCAGCGCCCGGATCACATAGTCGCGATACGGATACGCGTTTGGACGCGGCGTGTTGGTCTCGAAACCGTTGGTCTCAGCAAACCGCACCACATCGAGCCAATGGCGGGCCCACCGTTCGCCATAATGCGGACTGGCCAACACCCGATCGACCAGTCGCTCGTAGGCATCGGCGCGCCGATCGTCGACAAAAGCGTCGATCTCCTCGGGCGTGGGCGGTAGCCCGTGCATGTCCAGGTACAATCGTCGGATCAACGTTCGCCGGTCGGCTTCGTCCGAGGGCTGCAATCCCGCGGCCGCCAACCGCGCAAATATGAAACGATCGATTCCGTTGCGCGACCAACCGCCGTCGTCTACCTCGGGCGGCTCTACTTGTCGTAGCGGCTTAAGCGACCAGTGATCGCTGCTCAACGTTTGGTGCGCGGCGTCGCCCGCTAGATCGTCGGGCCACTTGGCCCCTTGGTCGATCCACGCTCGCAGCAGTGCCACCTCGCCGTCGTCTAGTGGCTGCTCGCCTTCGGGCGGCATGACCACATCGCCCTGGCCGCTAACATAGTCGATGAGCGCACTTTCGGCCGCTTTGCCCGGCACAATGGCCGCCTCGCCAAAGTCGCCGCCGGCCATCGCAATTTGCCGAACGTCCAACCGATAGTTGCTCTCCTGACGGCGCGGCCCATGGCACTTGTAGCAATGCTTGGCCAACAAAGGTTGAACGTCGCGGGCAAAATCGACCGTGCCATCGCTCTCGTCGCTGGTGGTCGCCGCAGCCGGCTTGTCGCCGTCGGGCTCGGCCGCCAGCACGCCACCGACCCAAACGGCCATCATCAGCCACGCGAGGCTCATTGCCACTGCCAACGTGGCGGCCTGCGGGAAACGACCCGCCCGGCGCGGTCTGCTGCCATGCAGACTTGTTTCCAGCCCCATCACCTCGACACAGGCCAGCTTCGTTTGGATGGTGCCCAAGCCGAGGCATGGTTTTGCGGCAATCGGTCTTTGCTGCTCCTGGGCGTGCCAACGACCCAGCCACCGCTTCGTTGCTGGAAACGCCTTCATCGCACGAAATTCCTCGACGCTGAGGGAGAGAGCCATTGGTAGGAGGCGCACGACGCCAAACTTGCGTCGAGCCCTACAATGCGGCGGGTAGCCGGCATCTCGCCATCTGGCGGCAACTGGGCGAAAACCGACGTCCAGGCAAACGAGCCTGAGTGGTCGCTATTCTACCAACCATCTACCCATTTGCACCAAAAAACGGCTCGCGCGGCCACAATCGCGCATCACGTCGAGCGCCTCGTCTTCGTCGCCCTGTTGAAAAGCAACCGTGGCCACAAAACCTCGCCGTTGCAAACCCTCTCAAGCACATGCGCGTTCGGGCACACCCCGCACGAACATCCCCGTATGAACATCCCCGTATGAACATCCCCGCATGAATGCCCCCGCATGATGCCCCATCATGAACCGTTGGCATGAACCATCCGCATAAACGGTCGGGGTAAATTGTCGGGGTAATAAACCGTCGGGGTAAACCATCGGCATGAACCCTGGGCACGCGAAAAAACGACGCAGTACCCGCGCGACATGGAAGCGGGGGAGCGCCGGTCGCTGCCCAATGCCTCCGCCCACCCCAATACACCACGCGTGCCGGGCCGGGTTGTCGCTCCTTGGCCGCGAACGCGTGGTTTGCCGAGCACACAGCGGGTTGCGGATTGCGAAGAAGCGAAAAAGCGCCGCGAAGCAAACAAAATGCGTTCTTTTCACCAAAGCGCCCGGCTTTCGTTTTTCGTGCTTGTTTTTCTTTCCTCGTCTTCGCCCCTCTCGGCCGATAGGCCAATAGGCCGCTGTTCGCCTTGAGCGGCAGGCGACGCGTTTGCTATGCTCCGCGGCCCAAGTTTATGACGACGAGGTTCTTTCCCGTGGCCAAAGCGGCACTCCACTGTGTGCACCGCGGCGATTCGATACCGCCCTGCCTGCTGCGCCAGCGGCCCGCTGCCGGTGTGCCGTCGACCGTAGGCGTCGGCCTGCTGCTCGTCGTGGGGCTTGCAATCGCCGGTTGCAAACTCGTCGATGCCCCGCAGCCCAGCATGCGTTCGCAACTCGCCTGCCGGCAGCTTACGCAGCAGGGGCTCAATGCCATGGACGAAGGCCAATGGGACGAGGCCGCCAGCTATCTGGAGCGCGCCGTCCAAACGTGCCCGGTCGATGTCGAAGCGCGCGAGCATTATGCCGAGGCGCTCTGGAAGCAGGGCGACTACGAGCAAGCCCTGGCCCAACTCAACGCCGCGCTTCAGCTCTCGCCCGGCAGCCCCGAACTGCTGCTGCAAGCGGCCCAATGCCACTTCCGTCGTGGCCAGGATGAATGGGCCATTCGGTTGGTCGAGGCGGCCTTAGACGCCAACCCCCATCTGGCCGACGCCTGGGCACTTCGCGGCCAACTGATGAAATCGGCCCATCGGCCCGCCGAAGCCCTGGCGGCGTTTCAGCGGGCCCTGTCCTACGACCCCCAACGCAAGCAGTGGTTGCTCGAGGTTGCCGAACTCTACCGGCAGATGAACCGGCCGCAGCAAGCCCTGGCCAATCTGCAAACGCTCTCCGATCTCTACCCGCCCGGGCAAGAGCCGGCCCAGGTGCTCGATCTGCTCGGACTGGCCTACGCCGCCCTCGGTCGGTACGACGAGGCGATCGAAACCTACGCACTCGCCCTACGCCGGGGTGGCGAGCAGGCCGACGTGCTCTTCCATCAGGCCGAAGCCCTCTGGCTGGCCGGTCGCGTGGGCGAGGCCGAAACCTCACTGCGGCGTGCCTTGGCCCTGCATCCTCAGCACGAACCCAGCCGCCAACTGCTCGCACGCATCCAGTCGCACGTGCCCGCCAACACCCCTCTAATGCGCTGAGGCAATG
>WGDQ01000538.1 GCA_015493185.1 Planctomycetaceae bacterium | reverse complement strand
CGAGTTGGCCGGCCTGCGCGATGGCCGCGAAGTGCGGTCGATGGTGGGGCGGCTCAACGCGATGTATGACGGCTCGGCTTCGGCGTTTCGGGTGGAGGAAATCGCCGGTGGTTTTCAGCTTCTAACGCGGAGGGCCTTCGGGCCGTGGTTGCGCCGGTTGCACGGTGTGCCGTTGGAAACCCGGCTTTCGGGGCCGGCATTGGAAACGCTGGCCGTGGTGGCTTATCGTCAGCCGGTGTTGCGGGCCGAGGTCGAGGCGATTCGCGGCGTGCAGTGCGGCGAGATGTTGCGGCAACTGATGGAACGCGATTTGGTGCGAATCGTGGGCCGTTCGGAGGAGCTGGGCCGTCCGTTTTTGTACGGCACGACGCACCGTTTTCTGCAAATATTTGGTTTGCGACACCTTGACGAACTGCCCCGTGCCGGGGTATTGAGATCGCCGGGCGAGGCGCCGAGCCGCCCGGACGAGTCGGAAACCGTTTCCGGCCAAGAGAGTTTGAACTGTGATGTATCGGGTGCTGCGACCCAGAACGCATGCGGACCGCAAGGCCAGATCAGCGAGGAGTCTGAAGTGAGCGTCACCATTCAGCCAGAGTCAGCCCACGAAGAAGAGATGTTGGACGACCGCCAGCGCCTGCTCGTCGACGAAGACGTCGTAGCGGAAGACGTCGACGAAGAAGAGGACGACTATGAGTATGAAGACGACGAAGAAGAAGACGACTGGGACTACGACGAGGAAGACGAGGACGACGAAGAGGAATGGGACGACGAAGAAGACGACCTCGATGAAGAAGAAGACGAATGGGAAGAGGTCGACGACGAAGAAGAAGACGAAGAAGAGTTTGACGACGAGGAGTGGGACGACGAAGAGGAATGGGACGACGACGAGTGGGATGAAGAAGAGGACTACGACGAAGAAGAGGAAGACGATTTCTAAGCGGCGCGCCGTGCGGCAGCCGGCCGATCAGGTTGTGGCGGGTCGGCCGCTGTGGAGCGATCGAGGCGCGGCGTCAGTCTTTCAGTTGGAAGAGCCGCTTGAAGGCGTCCAGCAGGGGGTGCGGGACCCCTTCACGGGCCTCGTCGCGGAGTGATTCGAGCGGCGGGTGCAGCAGTTTGTTCACCAGGCGGTCGAACGATTGTTCGATTTCGCCTCGCGCGCGGTCTTCGAGCTGCGGCAGCTTGTTGAACAGGCGTCGCAGCTCTTCTTGTTTGATGTGGTGCCAATTCTGCTTGAGGCGCTTGATCACCGGTCCGGTGGCCCGGTGGTACAAGTCGCCCATGAACTGCTCGGTTTCTTGCTCGATGATCCGCAGTGCGGCCGGCAGTTCGCGGTCGCGTTGGCGGCGGTTTTCTTCGCAAGCCGCCTCGAGGTCGTCGATGCCGTAGAGATAAACGCCCAGGCAGTCGCCAATGGCGGGCTCGAAGTCGCGAGGCACGGCCAGATCGAGCACGAACAGCGGCCGCTGATAGCGGCGGGCTTCGATGCGCTGGTAACGCTTGAGCGTGACCACCGGCCGCGAGGCGCCGGTGGTGCTGACGATCAGATCGGCGGCGATCAGTTCTTCGTCGAGTTGTTCCCAGTCGGCCGGCCGCCCCTGGAACTTTTCGGCCAGCGCCTCGGCCCGGGCCCGGGTGCGGTTGATCACCACAATGTCGCGTGCCCCGGCATCGCGCAGGTAGCGGAGGGTTTCTTCGCCCATTTCACCGGCGCCGAGCACCAGAACGTGTTTGTCGTCGAGCCGCTCGAAAATTTGCGTGGCGAAATCGGACACGGCCACGCTGGGAATGCTGACGCGGCGCTGATGGATGGCCGTTTCCGAGGCCACACGACGGGCCACCTTGATGGCGGTTTGGAACACGGCGTGCGTCAGGGGGCCGGCCGTTTCGCAGTCGGTGGCGATTTGATAGGCCTGCTTGACCTGCGAGAGAATCTGCGGTTCGCCAACCACCATGCTGTCGAGGCTGGCGGCCACGGTAAACAGGTGGCGGACCACGTCTTCGCCGGTGCGCTCGAACAAATCGTCGAAGAAGCGGAACGGGTCGATGCCGTGGAAGTCGGCCAGAAACTCGGCCAACTGCTGGTGCGAGGGCACCTCGCCGGTCGACTCGCAGGCGGTGTAAATTTCCACCCGATTGCAGGTGGAAAGAATGACCGCCTCGGTGGTGGGAAACAGGAGCTTGAGCCGCCCCAGGGCATCGCTCGCCTGCTCCGGCGAAAAGGCCAACCGCTCGCGAACGGCAACCGGCGTGTTGTGGTGATTGCAGCCCAGCAAGTGCAGCTTCACTTTCCACCTCCTTCCGTGGCGGAAAGCGCTGCGGAGCCTCGGGCCACAGCCCAGGCGAACGCGGCGATCGATGGACGGACAAGCGATGGATGGACAAGCGATGCGCGGAGAAGCGGTTGACAGGCAAGCGATGCGCGGCCGAGCGGCGCCGCCGACCGTAAGGGCACGCCGCGAACCGATGCGCGGGCATGCAGCGAGCGGGCAGCCGGACCGGTGGTGTCGGACGAAGCGTGGCCCGAGTCGTAAACGAGTGTGACCAGCAGCATGAGCACCAGGAAGACGAAACTGGCCACGGTGAGATACGCGACCTTTCGGCCGGTGCGGGCCGGTTTGTAGAAGACCTCGAACAGCAGGGCCGCAATCAGCCAGGCGGCGGTGAGCAGTGAAGTGATAACCGTGGGATCGTTCCAGGCCACACTGCCCTGCTCGCCGGCAGGATGCTTGACGAGGTTCAGAATCACACCGGCCAGAATGCCGGGTCCGAGCGTGAGCACACTGACGATGATGGCCCGGGCGTTGAGGTGTTGGAGCCATTCGAGCGAGGGGAGCGAAAAACCACGGCTGGGCGGCAGCTTGTGTTTGAGGCGATAGGCTTGCACCAGATACATCACACCGGCGGCGAAGCCGATGGAGACGGCCACGGTGCCCAAGAGAAGCAGCACGCCGTGCGTGGTGGCCCAAACCGCGGCCGCACGATTGGGGGCAAACGGCGTGCGGTCGGCGATCGAAACGGCCACGCCGGTCAGCGCCAACACCAACGGCAGCAAAAAGATGCCGATGGCGTTTTTCGGGTGGCGCAAGGCCAGATAGGTATATGTGGCACCCAGCACCCAGGCGGCCATCAGATACCAATCGAACCAACTCGACAGCGGTGCTTCGATCGTGGCGCGATGCACGAGGTAGAGCGTGTGGATGACGACCCCCAACGAGGCGAAGCCGATCGTGTAGATGGTGCGCACGCGTTGGCCCACGTAAAGGCGCGCCACTTCCAGCACCAGCGCCGTGGCGTAGCTGGCCGCGAAGCAGAGGATGCTGAGGCGGTCGTCCATTGCGGAACGGCTCCGGGTGGATCGAACGAAAGGTAGTAGTCGTCGAGGAAGTCGAGGAAAACGTCGAGGAAAAATTATTCGTCTTGGGCCGCGCGGGCTGCCGTGGCAGCGATGATGCCGGGCCATGGGTTGCCCGATCGACCGCGGCGTGCTGTCCTGCTCCCCACAAGTTGGCCGCGCCCGACCGGGCGCTAGCGGCCGGCTGGAACAGATGGTGCGCTGACTTTTGCTGGCCGTGGTCGGCTGAAGCGGGTTGGTTCAGCGCCGGCCAAGGCTCCCCATAGCATAAATCTTTCTCGGATGCACCGCAGGGAGGTTTGATTGGGCTGAGCGGTTTTGCCTTTTACGGGGCGACGAAGCGGTGTTTTTTCGAACCACCTGCCCGGGCGATCGGGCTGGTTGCAAGAGCGAGCGGCCACCGGCGAGCATCTGCGGGGCGGCGGGTTGGGGCAGATGGGGCACGCCCGCGGTCCGGTCGGCGGTGGGTGCGCGCCAGGTCAGGCGTTCTGG
>WGDQ01000537.1 GCA_015493185.1 Planctomycetaceae bacterium | reverse complement strand
TGGTGGTCGAGATAGCAGAAAAGTAGCTTCTGTTCTCGCTGCTCCGCGCCGCTGAATGCCTTTTATTGGCCTGGATGTCTTGGCTAAATCGGGTCAAGAGGCTCGGCTTTAGCGGCCGTTTAGCGAACGCGGTGCATGCGTGCGCTCGACATTTCTTCTCTTCTTATCTTCTTGACCGCGTGCGCTTACTCGCTCCTCGGCTCTGGGAGCCCTTCTGGCGCGATTCGCCATATCACCTTACCGGGGTGGTTCGCGGTACGGTTGAATGCTGCGCGGCCTCTTCGTTTTCCGTGGCTTCTCTCTTTCTCCCGGGTTCGCCCTCTGTCGGCGATCGTGCGCCACGATCGTAAGCCGGTGGGGAATCGTGGCTGCAAACCAATGATGCCTGAGGAGGACCAAGGCTGGATTCGCGATACAGCACGGATACAAACGCCGGAACGTAAGGCGCTTGCGATATCCGCAGCGTTGGCGAAACGCTGCGAAAGTTGGCCTACTCGGTGCGTGATTCCCTGCCGATGATGGTGGCACCAGGGGCTTTTCACGAGGCCGTGGCGCCAGAAAACGGCCCGCATTTGCCCGAGATCCCCCAGGTGGTATAGGCCGAACGATACAGGACGGCTAATATCCGGAACCGGCGCAGGCCGATGCGTCGGAATAGTCGAAATCGGCTGAACGATGCTGCGTCGAACTGTTTTACAACCCCAATGCTGCGGTGGGATGACGGCCAACGGATTGGTCGGGCAAGGCTCCTGCAGCGGCACGAATTCTCTTTGAGATTCTCGGATATGATCAATGCCGTGCCCGCCTGCGAGCTGGTCCATCCGCTCGAGGCCCCGACGTCAAGGAAGACAACGCAAGTTCGGGCCGCGATCGCAGGCACGGGCTGCTATTTGCCGGAGCGGATTCTCACGAACGACGATCTCGAACGGCAGGTTGAAACCAACGACGAATGGATCGTCAGCCGAACCGGCATCCGCCAGCGTCGCGTGGCGGGGCCGGACGAGACGACCAGCAGCATGGCTGCCGAGGCGGCGCGTCGGGCATGTGCCGATGCGGGCATCGACCCGGCCGAAATCGATCTGATCATTGTGGCGACCGTGTCGCCCGATTATCCGTTTCCCTCGACTGCCTGCCTTGTGCAACACGCCATTGGGGCGAGAAACGCGGCCTGCTTCGACCTGGAGGCGGCCTGCACGGGATTTATCTACGCAGCCACCGTGGCACAGTCGATGATCGCCTCGGGCGCGAACCGCACCGTGTTGGTGATCGGGGCGGAAACGATGACGCGGTTGCTGGACTACCAGGATCGCTGCTCGTGCATCCTTTTCGGTGACGGTGCTGGTGCGGTGCTGTTTCGCGCCGCGAGCGACGGGTCGGGAATCCAGCACACGAAAATCGCCGCCGACGGCTCGGGAGCGATGCTGATGCAGATTCCTGCCGGTGGGAGTCGCCGCCCTGCGAGCTCAGCCACCGTGGCCGCGCGAGAGCACTACATCCGCATTGCGGGGCGCCAGGTGTTCAAATTCGCCACAGAAACGTTTGTTGCGCTGCTGCGCGATGCGATGCAGGCGTGCGAGCTGACGCCCGAAACGCTTGATCTGGTGATTCCGCACCAGGTGAACCTGCGGATCATCGAGGCGGCCTTCAAACGTCTGGCCTTGCCGATGGATAAGGTGTTTCTCAATATCGAGAAATACGGAAATACCTCGGCGGCCAGCGTGCCCATTGCACTGGACGAGGCACGACGTGCCGGCCGGGTTTGCCCGGGCAATACCGTAGTGCTGGTCGGGTTCGGTGCCGGTTTGACGTGGGGTTCAACCGTCGTGAGAATTTGATAAAGTCCTCACATGGTGTGAACCGTCTTCACGGGGCAACGGCGGAAGTTGGCCCCGGCGCGTTTGCGCCCATCGTCTTCGTGGGCTATTGCCCGGAGAGCGCGCGGTCTTGAGCAGAATTGCCTTCTTGTTCCCGGGTCAGGGTGCGCAGTCCGTCGGCATGGGACAACGTCTGGCCGAGTCGGTGCCCGAGGCGCGGCGGCTTTACGACCAGGCTGGTGAAATTCTCGGTTACGACTTGGCGAAGCTTTGCTTCGAGGGGCCGGCCGAGGATTTGGATTCGACCGTTCACAGCCAACCGGCGCTGTTTGTGACAAGCCTTGCGGCGCTCGAGTCGCTCAGGTCGCAATCGCCTGATGTGGTGTTGGCGTGCGAAGCGGCCGCCGGATTGAGCCTGGGCGAATACACGGCTATGGTGTTCGCTGGCGTGATGGATTTCGAGTCGGGCTTGCGGCTAGTGCAGCAGCGCGGCGCGGCCATGCAGGAAGCGGCGGATGCCACGCCAAGCGGTATGGTGAGCATTCTCGGGCTCGAACGCATTCAGGTGGAAGCCCTTTGCGATCAGGCACGTGAAGACGGCGTGTTGGAAATTGCGAACTTGCTGTGCCCCGGCAATATCGTGATTTCGGGCACCAACGACGCCTGCGAGCGGGCGGCTGAAATCGCCGAGAAGCTCGGTGCGTTGAAGGCCGTGCCGCTGGCCGTGGCCGGAGCGTTTCACACCGAGATCATGCAACCGGCCGTTGAACGATTGGCCGCCGCGCTGGCCAACGTAACCATGCGACGACCGACCATTCCCGTGATTTCGAACGTCGATGCGCAGCCGCACGACGATCCGGAGGAAATCCGCCGCTTGTTGATCAAGCAGGTGGTTGAACCAGTCCGATGGGAAGATTCGATTCGCTATCTGGCTTCGCAAGGTTTCAGTCAGTTTTACGAGGTGGGGCCGGGCCGCGTGTTGCGCGGGCTTTTGCGGCGAATTGATCGGAACCTCTCGTGCCAGAGCGTCGATGTCTGAGACCAGACGATGACGCAGACAGCGGCAACCCTCGGCTCGTGACACACCCGCGGCGACATTGCGGCCGGCGGGCATGCACCCGGTCGGGAGGTGCCGTTCGTCTTTGGAAGCCGACGCAATGGATGATCGGGCCGTCCGATGGATTCGCGAGTTTGGGCCACAGCCGAGGGCCGAAAAGCTGACAGGTACGTGCAGTGGCAAAAGCAGCTAAGGAATCGATGTCGTTATGAG
>WGDQ01000536.1 GCA_015493185.1 Planctomycetaceae bacterium | reverse complement strand
TGACGAGCGGTCACCTGTTTCAAACCAGCCAGAACGGTGCCCGCCGCAGTGGTTCCATTCGGTTGCCGCCATTCGTGGCATAGCACGCCGACATGCATGACGGGCAACCGACGCCTCTGACGTTTGGCCTATTTTTCTGGCCGCCGTTGCCGCCTTGAAACCGTGCAGTCTGGGTACGACGAGTGGAGGCCTTTGCGAAAAAACAAAGGAGGGCCTCCGCCTGCCCGACGCACCATCGCTGCAAACAACACCGGCGAACCGAGAAGCCGCCCAGTGCCCCACGAGTCCAAGCAAAGAAGGATCCCTACGAGTCAAGAAGGATGCTGTCAGCCAGGCCGGCATTGCTGCTCAAGCGTCGCGGGGTGCAATCGCGGCTACGAATCGCCAGCCGTCGAGGGCTCTGGTCCAATGCCCGCTGCCACGGCCGACGATGCGGCCACACGCGGCGCACTCAGCGCATCGTCCGACATGTCTTCTTTGTTGTGGCGTTGGGTGATGACCCACGTGTACTCCGCGCCGAAGAACAAAATCGCGTTTGCATAGTAAACCCACAGCATCACGCCGATAAACGATCCCACCACACCGTATGCGCTGAACTTTTCACCCACCAGAAGCAGGGCCAAGAGCTGCCGGCCGGCTTCCCATGTTACGGCTGTCAGGCAGCCACCTCGAAACGCGGCTCGGGTCGAAGCACGGCCTTTCGACAAGATGCGCAGAATGGCCGTAAACACCAACGCGTTGAGGCCAAGGCTAATGCCCATTTCCACCGCTCGCCAGAAGCCGCTTCCCATCGGCAGTAGGTCAGCCACACGCTGTTCGAGAGCACCGAACACCAGCGTGGCCACCAGCAGAACAACCGACAGCGTCCCCAATCCCAGTAGCATCAAAAAGGCTTTGAGGCGATTGAACAGCAGGTGCCACACGGCCCATACGATGCCGCGTCGCCGGTGGATGTCGTTTCCCCAAATGCGATCGAACGCCCGCTCGAGGTGTACAAAGATCGCGCCGGCCGTGATCAGCAGCGTGAGCAATCCGATCGGTGCATTCACCGCCGCCGTGGCCTGCACGTTTTCCAGCACCCGGGCCACTTCGTCGGCCAATCGGGGCGATGCCTGTTCGGCCACCAGGTCCAGCAGGCGAGCCTGCGCATTCTGGCCCCAAGGCGTCGATCGCAGCGCGATGCCGAATCCGGAGATCAGAATGAGCAGCACGGGAAAGAAAGACAGCGCGGCGTAATACGCCACCGAGGCGGCCAGTAAGCTGCCGTCGTCGCTGCGCCATTTGCGCCATGCAGCGACCAGGTCGGCCGAAAATTGTCGGATGCGGGACACCATAAACGGGCAGTCCTCTCCACTTGCCGCCGATAGGCAACCCCACTCGGCGCGCCCCGGCCGCTACGCAGCGAAACGAGCATCCGATCTGGTTCAGCAACAGCGTCAGCCGCGGCGGCCGCGGCTCCCAACGATCGTGCTTGCACCCGCCCCGTTTCGCGTTTCCCCCTTCCTCGCCGGCTCTACTGCCGCGAAACCCCGGAACGTGTTATTGTACGGAGGCTTGTGCCGCGCCGTCCGGTTGCAAGCCCGATGCGACCGACTGTGGCCCCGATGCACCCGATGGCGAGGCCGCGCGCGACTGATGGCGAGCCCCCGCCAAGCGTTGCTTCCCTGCGCATTGCCTTCTCACAACCAGCCGTTACCATAGCGGCCGTTGCAAACAGTTCTTCTCCAACTATAGACGAAAAACCGACGAGAGTGCTGCCACATGAGCGAATCGCTGGAAGAATTGCGACAACGCAAGGCTGAAATACGCAAACAGGCGCACGCCAACCGTAACGCCCAGGAAAACAAAGACGAACTGAGCCGCGTGATTTGCGACAAGTTTCTCGCTCTGCCCGAATACGAGCGAGCCGGCACGGTGTTGTTTTACATCGATGTGCGGGCCGAGGTACGCACGCGCCAGCATTTGCCCACGGTGTTGCAAAGCGAAAAGCGACTCATCGTTCCCTACTGCGTCGATGGCGAACAACTCGAACTGTTCCTTCTAGAAAACATGGACGAGTTGGAAACGGGCATGTACAAAATCCTCGAGCCCAAGCCCGAGCTTCGCGAGCTGCCTGAAAAGCGCGTCGACGTCCGCGATGTCGACCTGATCATGGTTCCCGGTGTGGCCTTCGATCGTCGCGGGGCCCGCATGGGACACGGCAAGGGATATTACGATCGCTTGCTCGAACAGGCTCGGGCAGAAACGCCGCTCGTGGCCCTGGCATTCGAGTGCCAGATGTTTCCCGAGGTGCCCGTGGGCGAACACGACGTTTTCATGGATAAGATCATCACCGAACAAAACATCTACGAAGGCCAAGGGCGTAAAACATCGTGAGCACTCCAGCACATGCCCGTGTAGACGATACGTATGCCGAGGCGTTTCGCAGCATCTACGCCGAGGTGCTCATCACCGCGCGCGACCGTCATTGGCTCGACCATGCCGTGGCTGCGGCCACCGGCCATGCCTCAAGCACGATCATGTGCGATTGCGAGGCGGGTTTAGACCGCTACGTTGGCCCCGGGGGCGACACGTCGCTCGCTACGCCCGATGGTCGCCCCGGTGCGGTTGTGCAGTTTCACGTTCCGCGGTTTCGCAAAGACCGTGTGTCGGCTCTCGAAAAAGCATTGCTCGCCCGTTTGAGCCAAAACGTGCTCACGTGCCCAACCGCCCGGCTTTTCAACCTGCTCGATACCGACGACAACTTCAGGCTGGGCCGCAAAATCGCCTTCTTCGGCGACGGCTATCAATTCCGCGATACCCGCTTTGGCCGGCCCGTGTGGGTCATTCCTATTCTTGGCGGCGAGTTCGTGCTCGACCGGCGATTCGGTTATCGCAACGGCCTGATGGGCGGCAACCTCTGGTTCATGGGCGAGAGCGAAGATGCTGCCCTGGCCGCTGCCGAGCGGGCGCGCGACGCCATTGCCCAAACGCCGGGCGTCATCATGCCCTTTCCTGGCGGAATCACTTCCAGCGGTTCGAAGGCTGGCAGTCGCTATTCGTTCAGCATCGCCAGCACTTATGAGAACTATTGCCCCACCCTCCGCGAGCAATTGGGGCAAGAATGCCGGCTGCCCGAAGGCGTCGGGTCGGTGATGGAAATCATCATCAACGGACACGATCTCGACAGCATCATTCAGGCAACCCAGGCCGGTATCAAGGCCGCCGTGGAAACGCCGGGGCTCGTCAAAATCTCGGCCGGCAACTACGGTGGCCGATTGGGAAAAAGCTTCATCTACTTGCACCCCGACAAGCAGCCCGCGCCGGAAGCAAAGAGCAAGTAGCGAAAACGCCGCCACACTGTTTTTCCGCCCACCCTTCGACGAAATTCTCTCTCTGCGTCTGGCAAGGCCCTCCGTGCGATTGTCGATCCAACGTAGATCATCAGTGTCGCCTCGCCCACGCGCGGCATCCCACTGTCGTGCGATCCCGCCGGCACATCATCCCTATCGTCGCGCTGGCACCGACTTTTTCAGGGCGCTTGCTTCTCCGGCGATGGCGTTGGCGATGACGTGGCATCGAGTGGCGGCGCATCTGGCGATGGTGTTTTGCCCTGCGACGGCTTGCCCAACGGGCGGCCATGCCGGTAACGATCGAGCCGCTTTTCCAATTCTGCGACCACCTGCTGATTGCCTCGCGCCCGAGCCAGTTCGATTGCCTGAGTGATGGCGGCCACCGCGCGTTCGTATTGGCCCGCCGAAGCATAGGCCGCCGCCAACGTATCGAGCATGCGATAGCCGGGCTGCCGCAACTGCGCAATGGCGGTTTCAGCCAGCCGCACGGCCCGCTGCGCATCGCGAATTGCCGGATCCGGGTGCGTCGCCAAAATCCAAGCCAGACGTCTGGCAACCTGGGGCTGGCGCGGTTCCAGCTTAAGCGATTTTTCCAAGTGTGCGATGGCCTCTTTGTATTTTCCCTGTTGCTCAAGCGCCATGGCCAGCCGCTGGTGCGTAAACGCCAATCGTGGGTCAAGTCGCAAGGCTTCGCGCAGCTCGGCTTCGGCCAGTTGGGGGCGGCCTTCTTCCAGATAGATCGTGCCCAGCCCAATGTGCGGTTCAGCCACTTGGGGCTTCAATTCGGCCGCGCGGCGAAAGTGAGTCTTTGCATCATCGAGCCGTTTTTCTTGTCGAAGCAAAACCGCCAGGTTGTTGTGTGCTGCGTAACTGGTCGGATTGCAGGCCAGAATGGCCGACAGCAGCCTGTGGCTATTGCGCCAAACGTCTACCTGTTGCCAACTGCGATAGCCCAGCCACGGCAGCACGAGCAACATCGCCGGCCCGATCACCCGACCCACCGTCCGATGGTCGACCGCCACGGCCACCGCCAGCGAGGCACCCAACATCGGCAGATAAAGATAGCGATCGGCCACCGTCGAGATTTCTTGGAAATGAAACGGCAGCAGCCCCAGCACCGGCGACAGCGCGACGACGAACACAAGCACCGCGGCCGAACCCAGCCCGCGAGGACGAGCCATCACCAGCCCCAAGACCGCCAATGGCAGAAGCCAGCGCCAATCGGGCAGTGGCCCGGCCAGCACTTTTTGCGGCGTACGGCCATAGTCAGGGCACAGCTTCACGGGCCACACGAGCTTTTCGAAATAAAATGCCAGCGAGTCGGCCGCCACAACGGGGCGCCAGGGCAGGGGGGTGATGTAGCTCATCTGTTGGCTCGACTGGCTCCAGCGCGTGACCACAATCCAAACCACGGCGATCAATACCCAGTCGGCCAACCGCCGTGTGGTGGGCCACAACCCGCGCCGACGGCCCACCACGTCGAGGCTCCAGGCAATCAGCGGCAGAACCACGGCCGTCGGCTTGGCCAGCAACGCCAAGGCATACAGCACCGTGGCCGTGAAGTGATGGCTGGCGGAAACGCCCGATCCTTCGCCTTTGCCAGGCTCCAAACGCGCCACGTCTCCCGAGGGGGCCCCGTCATCCTTCAAGTGCAGCCACAGGGCTGAGAGCGTCAGCAGCGTGCACAAGAGGCCCTTGTTGTCCGAAATCCAGGCCACTGCTTCGACCTGCGCCGGATGCAGGGCAAAAAGCAGGGCTCCGGCCAGCGCCGCTCGATCGCTGCGCACCAGGAGCCGGCAAATCATGAACACCAGCAGCACGTTGCCCACGTGCATTGCCAGGCTGACGAATTTGAACAGCGTCGCACTGAGCGGCCCTGTTGGTCCTACGCCTTGCCAGGCACGCGTTGCCACCGTTTCAACGGCCCACAGCGTGTAGGTTAGCGGCATGTAGAGGCTGAAATACGGACGCTGCCAGAGCTGAGCCAGGCTTTGCGGCGTCACCGGGTTGAGCATCGGGTTGCGCGTGATGTGCAGCGGATCGTCCCAGATCACGAAGTCGTGACCGAGCATGCGGCCGTAAACGGCCATCGGCGCCGCAATCAACAATAACAACGCGACCCACCGCCATTTAGGCATTAGCAACCCCGCACTTCGTTTCGCCACCGGATCGTGCGGCAGGGCCCTGTTGCGGCAACGCCCCACCGAATCGAGTCAATCGCTGCTCTTGTTTTTCAAAAAGTCGAAATCCAGATCGCCGCCGGCAAGCCGCCGCTGCCCGTCAATACCCTGGACGGCACTGCCTCGAAAAGCTGCGTTTTTTCCTCAGCAGGTGCGAGGTAAAACGCCTCAGTCATCAGCAGGCCATCCGCGGGCGCGCGGGCGTAACCGAAAGATATGCCGAACCTCGGATGACGTAGAACCGACCGGCTTCTTTGCGTTTTGGCAGCCAGAACGACGTTTTCAGTTGCTTGATGCTAGCAAACCGATGCGTCATCCGACCGGCCAGTTTCATCGTAACACGCTGGCCCTGAAGCAGCGACGCACACGCGCCGTGGCACGGCACGTCGGCGCCAGCCAGCCATATCGGTTTTGCCGGATACGAACCGGCGTTGAAAAACGTCCGCAAAGCGGCAGGTCGCCAAAGCCCGCTCCCGGCGCGCCGCAACGATGCACAGCCCAGCCCGACAATCCACAACACGTCGCAAGCGATTCGCTGCACAGTGCGGACGATTCGCGCAGCACGGTGCAAACGAACATTCCCGCTCGAACCGGCTCGCGGGTCGAAGGCATTGTCGACAGAAGACTCGGGAGCGGAACGGCCGTTTCAGAGGGGCCCGTGTGTCGGCCACAGCGCCGTAACGATAAGTGCCATGCCGCGCGGCCGCTGCACCGCCGGTCTTTGGCAATTTGTGGTCGTGCCCAACCGGCCTGCTACGGCACGATGCCCCGATCGCTCTCGGTGGCACGGTTCGCGCCGGTGCCACCGCGCGCACCGCGCTACGCAGCCTGATCGATGGCCCGCTTCAGGGCAGTACCCATATCGGCCGGACTTTCGGCCACCACGATTCCGGCCGCTTCGAGCGCGGCAATTTTCTCATCGGCCGTGCCCTTGCCACCGGAAATGATCGCCCCGGCGTGCCCCATCCGTTTGCCCGGCGGCGCGGTTCGTCCGGCAATAAAGGCGGCCATCGGCTTGGTCACGTGCTTTTGCGCGAATGCCGCGGCCTCTTCCTCGGCTGTGCCGCCGATCTCGCCAATCATCATAATGGCCTCGGTCTGCGGATCGGCCTCGTACAACTTCAACAGATCAATGAACGAGGTGCCCACAAT
>WGDQ01000535.1 GCA_015493185.1 Planctomycetaceae bacterium | reverse complement strand
GCTTTTGGGCGGCTCGCCTCTGCTGCTGAACTGCACGACCCCGCCAGAGCGGGATGGTCAGTAGCTTTGGAACGACAATTTCATCTTGTGTCGTCCGGCCCGCTGTTCGATTCACGTGCCCATCGTCGTCGGTGTCGGGATGTGTTTGCGACGAGACCAAATGAAAACGGCCAGCGCGCTTGCAGGGCACGCTGGCCGTTGTTCGTTTTAACGTGAGCATTGCTGCAGGGCAACCGGCAGGACCGGTTGGCCTCGATGCTTACTCCTTGACCTCGAATTCGGCATCGATGGCTTCGTCTTCGCCGCCACCGGCCTGGCCATCGGCTCCGCCTCCGGCAGAAGCGGCGCCGGCCGTTGCTCCGGCACCTGTTGCGGCGGCCCCTTTTTCATAAAGGGTTTTTGTCATCTGCTGCGATGCCTGCTCGAGTTCGTTGATTGCCGTCTTGATGGCCGCGGCATCGTTGCCCTTGGCCACCTCGCGAGTGCGTTCGATCGCCTTTTGAACGGCCTCTTTGTCGCTTTCGGAGAGCTTGTCTTCGTTCTCCTTCATCAACTTCTCGAGCTGGAAAATGAGCATGTCGCTCTGGTTTCGCAGTTCGGCCAGTTCTCGGCGTTTGCGGTCTTCTTCGGCATGCTCTTCGGCCTCTTTGCGCATCCGTTCGATCTCTTCCTCGGTCAGGCCGCTGGTCTGCTCGATGGTGACCGTCTGCTCTTTGCCGGAGCCGAGATCGCGCGCCGAGACGTTCAAAATGCCGTTGGCGTCGATATCGAACTTCACCTCGATTTGAGGCACACCCCGCGGTGCGGGCGGAATGCCCTCGAGGTTGAACTGGCCTAACAAGCGGTTGTCGGCCGCCATCTCGCGTTCACCCTGGAACACGCGCACCGTGACGGCTGTTTGATTGTCTTCGGCCGTGCTGAAAATCTGCTTCCGCTCGGTGGGAATCGTGGTGTTGCGTTCGACGAGCTTTGTGAACACGCCACCCAGAGTTTCGATACCCAGCGAAAGCGGCGTTACGTCCAGGAGCAACACGTCTTCGACCTCACCGGCCAAGACACCGCCCTGAATGGCCGCGCCAATGGCGACCACCTCGTCGGGGTTGACGCCCTTGTGCGGCTCTTTGCCGAAGAGCTCTTTAACCAGCGCCTGCACCTTGGGAACACGCGTCGAACCACCAACCAGCACCACCTCGTCGATGTCGCTGGCCGAGAGCTTCGCGTCTTTCAGCGCGGCATTCACCGGGCCACGGCAACGCTCGACCAGCGGATCGATCAGTTGCTCGAACTGCGAGCGCGTGATCGTCATTTGCAGGTGCTTCGGACCACTGGCATCGGCGGTGATAAACGGCAGGTTGATGTCCGTTTGCGCCGAACTGCTCAGCTCGCGTTTTGCCTTTTCGCAGGCCTCCTGCAAGCGCTGTAGCGCCATGGTGTCTTGCCGAAGGTCGATTCCCTGCTCTTTCTTGAACTCGTCGGCCACGTAGTTGATGAGCACCTGATCGAAATCGTCACCACCCAGGTGCGTGTCGCCGTTGGTGCTGATCACGCGAAACACGCCTTCGGCCAGTTCGAGAATCGAGATGTCGAACGTACCGCCACCGAGGTCGAAAACGGCGATCTTTTCCGATTTGTTTTTATCCAACCCGTAAGCGATGGCCGCGGCGGTAGGCTCGTTGATGATCCGCACCACTTCGAGGCCCGCGATTTCGCCGGCATCTTTGGTAGCCTGGCGTTGCGAATCGTTGAAGTAAGCCGGTACGGTAATCACCGCCTTGTTCACACGGTGACCCAGATACGACTCGGCCGATTCTTTCAGCTTACGCAGAATATGCGCCGAGATTTCCGGCGGCGTGTACTCACGATCGTCGATCTTCACTTTCACGTAATCGTCGGGGCCGCCAACGATTTCGTAGGGCACCATCTTTTCTTCTTCGGCCACCTCTTTGTGGCGACGCCCCATGAACCGTTTGATCGAATAGATCGTGCGTTTCGGGTTGGTTACTGCCTGACGCTTGGCGGGTTCGCCGACGAGGATTTCGCCCTTATCGGTAAATGCCACCACACTGGGCGTCAGCCGGTTGCCCTCGGCGTTGGGAATGACCTTCGCCTCCTTGCCTTCCATGACCGCCACCACAGAGTTGGTGGTGCCGAGGTCGATACCGATGATCTTTTCACCTTTGTTCGTTTTTGCCATGACCTGAAGCTCCTTCCTGCCAAGCCCGCCCCGACTGCAACGCAACAGCCCACGCGACCTTTCGGTGCTAGCTTGACGATCCCGTCTTGTTAGAATGTAAGGATTGGTAAAATGTGCTGACTATGTGAAGTTTTCTGTGTTCGCATTACGTAACGACTGGTCATTTGGATCACAAATCGCGCCAAATAAACAGCTTGCGTTCGTGTTTGCTGCTTCGCAAACGACGTGCCACCTGATTCGCTAGGTGTTGCGTATTGTTTTAACCTGTTGTGATAAAACGTGTTACTTCACGATCTGCGCGGCCGCTCGAAGACGGCTCTATGGGCCCTGCTTGATTGCCTGCCATTTTGACACAGCCCCAATTTGCCAATGTGGCCGGCTGCCAAAGTGGCAGTTACGACGCAGACTGGGCAGTTGTCGGGTTACCTGTTCCGCACACGTATTTTTCACGCGACGGAACAGCGACACCCTCGCACGACTCGCACCGCTACCGCGGTGTCGGGCGGTGTTCGAACAAAGCCCGCGATAGCGGGACGCTTCGGTGCCTTTGGCCTTTTCGCCTCTTATTGGGCTTTTGGCCAGGTGCCCACCCCGTCAGCAGGCATAGGCGGATATAGGCCACCAAAAAAGTCGCAATCCGATGCCAGGCATACGTCGACTCAGCGTGTATCACATGCCAGATAAGCGGGCGCTTTCCGATCTCGAACGCCTGCCGCTGTGGGGCCATGTGGGGTAGAAGGGAACGGTTCAGCCCCCGTTAAGTAACGAAAAGTCTTGACCGCAAGTGGGCAAAACCGCTCCGCGCTGGGCTACCCAGGGCTCGACATGGCTTTTTGAGGCTATGGGACAGGGGCGTGACGTGCCTTTGCGAACGCAGAGGCAAGACCCCGGGGTGCCCCGCTCTGGCCGATGCGGTGGCTTTTCAATAGGCCTGCGTAGGGCCGATGCACGGCGGGGCGCGGTCGAAATCGCCTTTTGGCG
>WGDQ01000534.1 GCA_015493185.1 Planctomycetaceae bacterium | reverse complement strand
CATCCACTCGCTTGAAGATTGGAAAGCCCGACGCGAGCTGTTCCGCCAGCAACTTTTCGAAATGCTCGGGCTGGAACCACTGCCCGAACGCACGCCGCTCGAAGCCACCGTGACGGCCGTCACCCAAGGCAACGGCTTTCGCGTTGAACGATTGCACTTCCAATCGCGCCCCAAACTCTATGTGACGGCCAACCTTTACGTTCCCAACAAGGTGAGCAAGCCACTGCCCGCCATTCTGTATCTCTGCGGGCACGGTCGCGTGAAGCGCGATGGCATCAGCTACGGCAACAAAGTGCACTACCACCACCACGGTGCCTGGTTTGCCCGGCATGGCTACGTTTGCCTCACGATCGACACGCTCCAGCTTGGCGAAATCGAAGGGCTGCACCACGGCACCTACCGCGAAGGCATGTGGTGGTGGAATAGCCGCGGTTACACGCCCGCCGGCGTCGAAGCCTGGAATTCCATCCGAGCCCTCGACTATCTGGAAACGCGGCCCGAGGTCGACGCGTCACGCATTGGCGTCACCGGGCGTTCGGGCGGCGGTGCCTACACCTGGTGGGTTGCCGCGCTCGACGATCGGGTGCGCGTCGCCGTGCCCGTGGCCGGCATCACCGACCTTACCAATCATGTGGTCGACGGCTGCGTTGAAGGCCACTGCGACTGCATGTACCTGGTGAACACCTACCGCTGGGACTATCCACTCGTGGCGGCTTTGGTGGCCCCGCGTCCGCTGCTTATTTCCAACAGCGACAAAGATTCGATTTTCCCGCTCGATGGCGTCGTCCGACTGCACGAAAAGGTGCGCCGCATTTACGCGCTCTACGGGGCCGAAAAACATCTCGGTCTGCATATTACCGAAGGGCCGCATCGCGACACGCAAGAGCTGCGCGTCGGCGCTTTTCACTGGTTCAACCGCTTCCTGAAAAACGACGATCCGCTCATCGACACCCCGGCCACACCATGCTTCGAGCCACCGCAGCTCAAGGTGTTTGAAGAATTGCCCACCGAACAGCGCAACACGACCATCCACGAACAATTCACCGCCAAGGCCCCAACTCCGCCGCTGCCCGACTCACCACAAGACTGGACCGCGCAGCGTCACGCGTGGATCAAGGCACTCGCCGCGAAGTCGCTGGCCGGCTGGCCCCAAACGACCACGCCCGCGCAACTCAAGCCGGTGTTTTCACAAGCTCGCGATGGTCTGCGGTTGCGCATCTACCAGTTCGAAAGCCAAACCCCATTTCGGCTGCAAATCCACCTGCTCACGGCCGAACCAGCCGCCACGCCGCCCAAGCTGCTCGTGCTGCACGTTCAAAGCCCAAGCGAGTGGCCCACCTGGCAAGCGCAGCTCCGCAAACATTTTCCCGAGGCATTGGACGCCTTGCCCATAGAGGCAACGCCTTCCCAAACTGCCCAGCCGGCCGACGCATCCGACGCGAAAGCTTCGCGCACCCAAACAGCACAAGCCGGCACGTCTCGGGCTGCCGGTTCCCCCTCCAAAGCAGCGCGTGAGAAATCTCGCAGTGCAACCGGTGCAACCAGCGCCACGAATTCCCGCACGCCCACCGACGGCCAATCCCAACCGGCCGGTGATGCAGGCGATTCAGGCGATTTAGCCGAGCTGAAGTCGATGCTTGCAGCCAACGGCTGGGTAGTGGCATACTTCGCCCCACGCGGCATCGGCCCCACGGCCTGGAATGCCGATCCACGAAAACAGACCCACATCCGGCGCCGCTTTATGCTCTTGGGCCAAACGCTCGACGGCATGCGTATCTGGGACGTACGGCGGGCCATCGAGGCCCTGAAGTCGACCACTCCCTGGTCGAAGGTACCGCTTTGGCTCGAAGCCAGCGATACCATGGCCGGCATTGCGCTGTATGCCGCGCTGTTCGCTCCGGGCGTCGAACGGCTCGACCTATGGCGCCTGCCCGCCTCGCACCGCGAGGGTCCGACGTTGCTGAACGTTTTGCGCATTCTCGACACACCGCAAGTCGTCGCAATGGCATGCCAGCAGCATCGTGTCCGGCTCTACGACGTATCGCCCGAGGCGTTCTCCTACGCCCGGCAAGTCGTCCAGCGTCTCCACTGGCCCGACGACCACTTGCAGTTCGTGCAGGTCGCATCCCCGCCACCCGACTCCGACACGTCGCACGACTCCAGCACCTCGCACGACTCCGGCGCTCGACACGGCGACGGTTCCCGCTCGTCCGCAACCCCCTGATAGCCGAATTGCAAACGGCGGCGTCCCGAAAGGCCGAACTCGCCGCCTGCCACCCCACCGCGACGCCGCCATAACTGCCCCGCGGCTCCCGCCCCCGACCGATTCGGCGTCGCTCGTCGATCCACCCGTCTGAACCCCCGGTCACTGACGAACAGCTACTCGCAAACGAACCAACCCATCAAACTCTTCGCCGTCAGCGCATCTTCACCAAGCTACCGTTTCCGACGAGAAAGTTTGCCGGTCGTAGCGGTTTTTCTGGGTTCGGCTGATCTATTTCGATCGTTT
>WGDQ01000533.1 GCA_015493185.1 Planctomycetaceae bacterium | reverse complement strand
CTGCTTTGCCGCACCCGTTTTCTTTCACGTCACGCGGTTTCTGGCCCATGCCGGTTGGATCGGCGGAGGCTAACGCGACGGTCAGAACGGCCGTACAATCGCCGGGCGTGTGCTGTTTGGGCCACGCTGCGTTCGCGGTAGGGCCAAGCTCAGCGAAGCATGGTTGTGCCGGGCCGTTGCGCCACACCGCGGCGAACCGGCACCATCGACTGCGACGACAGGGCCGCAGCACTCTCAGCATGCCCCGGCGAGCTACCCAGCGCCGCCTCGGCCCTGCGTACGTGCAGAGGGGCTGGAGGCTGTTGTTGCCACTCGAGTACGCGTTGTTCGGCCGATTGATACGGCTGCGGACGCGTAACCTGTGTGGCTGGTGCGTTGCTCGCACCGTCGGTCAGATTGCCCGACGCCGACAACGGTTGCGAGGCAAGCCGATCCGCGGCGGTGGCCGAAGAGGCAAACGGCTGCGATCCGTCGAAACCGGCTGCCGCCCTCGCATCGGGTGATGCCGATGGCGCGCGTGGTGTTTGCCCCTGCGATGCCGCCAATCGCTGATCGCGCGACCGCCATGCATCCGCACTGTTCGCACCGTTTGCCAGCCGCGCATCGCCCGGCAGACGCTGTTGTTTGCTTTGCGCCCAGCGTTTGGCCGCCGCCGACCGCTGCGGATCTTGCCCCCGGTACACGAACTTCGCCGGCGACACGGCTACGCCCGCATCGCTTTGCGATCGCGGTGGCAACTGCGCGTTGTCGGCCGATGCCAAAGATTGAGACGGTGGCTCGGCGCTACGCAAAGCCAACTGCGGGCTGCCTTGCCGGACCCAATCGAGCCAACTGTTTTGCAAAGCGGCCAGGCTTTCGAAACCATAGTGTTCGCGAATCGCCCGGCTCCACTGCTCATCGCGCAAGCCGTCGGCCAAAAACTCGATGTATTTTCGCCGTCCCCATTGCTCGATGAGAAAGCGGGCCAGTGAGTAGCCCTGCGAATACAGCGGCAAAATGTCTCGCGGATATTCCTTCATGCGAAACATTTCGCTGAACGAGATGCCGCGATCCGTTTGCAAAAACTGGATCAGCATCCGCTGTTGCTTGGCTTTTTCCGAAGGGTGTTCGACCGTTGTGCAGGCCCCTTCGTCGGCCCAGCGGGGCAACGGGCGACGAAAATGCGTGGCAAAGATGGTGTGCGTGATCTCGTGTGGCAACACCGAGTCGAGAATGCGCTCGCGCGAGCCCTGAATCGTCATTTGCCAGCCAAACACTTCGCCACGATCGAAAACGAAGCTGGTGGCCCCACCGGCCCCCAAGTGCGGTCCGACCTGCAAGCGAATCGGGCAAGGCTGCGCCCAGTTGGGCAGTGTCTTGCCAAGCCAGAGTTGGGCCAGATCGCGCCGATAAGCCTCGGCCGCGCGGCCCACGCGCTCGGCAAACTCGGCCGTGGGGGCTTGGACCACAAAGTTCGGCGTACGAAAACTGGCTCCTAAACCGAAAAACGAGATGGCGACCAACAGCGCGCGGACAGATCGAGCTTCCATGCGGACATCAACCTTCCCTGGTTTGTCTTGCTCGTCGAGCGGCAGACCATATCCGTATGGTCTGCCTCATTCTCGCACCCGCTCAGTAGCAAACCGCGAGCCAAACGGTGTCGCGGTCGGTCTGAATGGGGCTGGCTCGGCAAGCCCAACACCGCCGTACTGGCCGACTTTAGCCGAACACGTTTTTTTCGCGATTTCTGGCTAGGGCCTGGACGGCACGATGTAAGATTTGCAAAGTGTACCCAGTACGCGGCCTGCGAACCTAGACCGGTTTTTTCATCATGGCCGCCGAAATTGCCCTTTTTCACAAACGACGGATCGAGCAAGAAACAAGAAAAAGGAAAAAGAGAACCGACTTCTCGCAGCCACGCACCAGCACGGTGGCACTGCGGCCCACCACGATGGCAAAGCCTTGGTGAAAAAACCGCGATCGAAACCACGGTCCGGAACAATGGGCACCCCTTGTTTGCCCGATAGACCAAGCCGACCGGAATCCGACCACGTCCAGAAGGGCATGCGATTTTCGGCCTCGCAGTAAAGCACTTTGCGAAGAGCCGCATCGAAAGGCCAACCGCTCGCGCAAAGACACCCCAACCACATACGTGAAAGGCGGTCGCCAACGGCCGGCAGCACCGCTCCCGAATCGAGGGCGCCACGGTGTGCGGTAAATTTTGCAGCGTCCCGCAACACAACGAACACACCTCGCAAATCACCCGAACTTTCCATCTTGCAACTTGTAGCCCCCGGGTTTTCACGATGAACAGTTCCGCGGATCGATCGTTTCGCGTCTTGATCATTGGCGGTGGAT
>WGDQ01000532.1 GCA_015493185.1 Planctomycetaceae bacterium | reverse complement strand
GCTCACGAGATGGGCCTGCTCACAACACCCTATTGCTTCAATCCCGACGAAGCAGAGGCCATGGCATCGGCGGGCGCCGATATCTTGATTCCGCACATGGGGCTCACAACCAAAGGCTCGATCGGCGCGGAAACAGCCCTTACTTTGGACGAGGCTGCAAAACGCGTGCAGGAAATGCACGATGCGGCCAAGCGAGTGAATGCCGAGATTCTCGTTCTCTGCCACGGCGGGCCAATTGCCGAACCGAGCGATGCACAATACATCCTCGATCACACCGAAGGCGTGGTCGGCTTTTATGGGGCGAGCAGCATGGAGCGGCTGCCTGTAGAACCCGCCATTCGCGACCGCGTGGCCGAGTTTACACGCCTGAAGATTTGATGAACGCCGTCGACCTGAGCGCCGTCGACCGACGCTGCCACCACGTCCTGATGAAGCCGGTTGCCAGACAATGCGAAAGCGGCCGGCATAGGTCCGTGCGAGCCGACTGGCAGAAGACACCGTAAGACACCGACAGAAGACACGGTGCAGAGAGATTCCAGGTGCCGCTCGGTCCAACAACCCGCCCCGCTGCTCGGCGCGCTATAGAACCGTACACACCGCTTCCGCCCAGGACACGGCAGAAGAAGAGAGAGAATGCCCGCCAGGGATCCGTGCCGCGCGAGGGTGCAACGGAAAGAAAAGTGGGCGATGCAGGACTTGAACCTGCGACCTCGACCGTGTGAAGATCGCGCTCTAGCCACCTGAGCTAATCGCCCCCGTGGACGCACTCGGCATACTGCCGCACGTGCCACTGAGTACGAACAAGATAGGATGCACCGGAAAAAATCGCAACCCTTGGCAAATAATTCTGCCTGGCTACGCCGGTTCGCGTGACGCCTCGCCCCGGTTCTCGTTCCACAGGGCAACTGCCTGCACGCCGTTCAACGCAGTGGGAGTTTCTACAAGCACCCGCCGTCTTGTTGGCCCTAGCTGAGCAGCTCAATCCGACGGACGCACGGCCTGCCCCGGCTATTGCCAGCGCCGGCCCGTGGTGATGCGGCGTAAGCCCCTCAAGCGGGGTTCGACGAAGTGGGCGAATCAGACGATGCGGCCGGAGGCTCGAACTTCGGCGCGGTTGGCTCTTCGTAACGGTCCGGATCGTCGTAGGTCGACGGTTTGGGCGAGGTCCTGCCTGCGTTGTTCACTTCGTTTTGCAGCTCATTCAGGCCCTTCTTGAATTCCATCATACTGCGGCCCAAATTTCTGCCGACCTCGGGCAAGCGCTTGCCGAAAAGCAATACCGCCACAATGCCAACAATGGCCATTTCCCAGGGACCAATGCCGCCAAAGGGCAAGAAAGCCACGGGAACCGGGAAAAAACTACTAGCTAGCAGGTACATGGTTTTTATGCTCCAGACAACTCGGGCGTGCTCAGTAGCGGGCGCTGCGACGGTGCAGTCCGCGTTGGCCGGGACAAGCCCGAATGCTATTTCACGACTAGAACTGCTGCGCCGGTAATCGCCAGCCGATGCAGCCGCCAACAGAACGTGTGCTGCCCAGGAATCATCGGACGGATCTCACATGCCGTCCGCAACACGAGGCCTTGCCGGCAAAGCACAAGTTTGCCGTTCAGGAAGGATCCTCCATGCCCTGAAACCTTGCCCGCGAGTGCGCCGTATGACAAGGCGAACGCCTGGAAGACGAAGGGGCTTCGTCAGCTCGGGCGTGCGTCAGGTCACACGTCGATGCGTTGCTGCGAGTCTTCGTCGACGCTCTCTTCGCCCTCACGAATGCCTTTTTTGAATTCGGTGATTCCACGACCCATCGAGCGCATAACGCTCGGCAGGCGGTTGCCGAAAAGCAAAAGGGCGATCAGCGCAACGATGACGAGCTCCCAAGGGCCCGCGAACATGGCAAACATGACAACGTTCCAGCCGGGAAAATAAAGGAGGGAGGCGAACAGGCACCTCACCGGCCCCCAATTGGCGGGCGAGGCACAACCTGTCCTTCACATCCCATTGTTGCCCTGCGGTGGCCGACTGTCAAACGGAAACAGGACTTACAAGCCCTCTGCTGCACGTGGCTTTCGGCAAATCGGGGCCCAGATACGCGTGCCAAGCCATCGAGAATCGCCGGCGCTGGCGTGGTTTATATGGTCACCGCGAGGGGGGCGGCATCCGGTGGCTTCGGTTCACACCTCAGCCGTGGAGAGCGGCTCGTTTCAGCGGCGTTTTCTCTGCGTAGGCGCCTCGGCATACAGAGGCAGATAGCGGTAGTACACTTCCAGGCAAAGCGTCGCAAGCGCGGTGGTGTAAACGCGGCCGCCATGCGGCCCCCAGAGCGTGTCAGGATCCCAACTGCCGGCCAGGTCCGCATCGCGACGCTGCCGATCGAGCAGCGTTTGCTTCAGTGCCTCGTTCCAGCGTTGCCAATAGTCCCCCCCGAGGTGATACATGGCGAGCGTGCCGTAGTACCAGTAGTACAGGTTGTCTTTTCCTCGCCCCGGCAATTCGCTCAGCAAGAACTCAGCCGCTTCCGTAGCGCTAGGGTCTGTTGGATCGAGTCCAAGGAACAGACGGCACACGAGCGCTTCGGCCGTCATCGTTCTCGAGATCCGCTCACCCGGTCGGTACGACGCAAAGCCACCACGTTGGCCCGCGGAAACGCTTCGGAGAAACCGATTCATGCCCGCACGACAGCTTTCCGGAATCGGGATACCGGCTAGCTCGGCACTACGAAGGGCCATGAGCTGCCAGCCCAACTGGCTTGTGTCTCCTAAATCGCCAGGCCGATAGCGCCAACCGCCCGTCGATGGATGTTGGGCCGATAGCGTGTAACGCAGCGCCTTGCGCAGGGGAGGTTCGAGTCGTCGGTCGTGCGTCATGGCAAAGGCCTCGCTGATGGCCAACGTGGCCATGCCGTGAGCGTACATGAACGCGAACCGCGCGGCCTCGCCGCCAAGACTGCCATCTGGCCTCTGCGATCGCAACAAAAATTCCAACCCTCGGGCCACATGCGATCGATAGGGGCCTTCCAAGTGCGTGTGACCAGCGCCAAGAAATGTGAGCAAGGCCAGCCCGGTAATGGCCGTGTCGGCCCTGGCACCCGCGCCCCGGCGATTTCGTTGCGCCACGCGGCCTTCGCGGCCCGCCTCGAATCGGCTTGCATCCCACCGGCCGTCGTCGCTCTGATTGGCCGCCAACCACTCTAACGCAGCCCGGACGGCGGCCTCGGTATCGGCCCCGCCGCCGCGTTGCGCCGCCAGAGGCACCTTGTTGGGAGCAGTACGCGATTCGTACAGCTCCGGCATCTGCTCCTGAGATGCGTTGCGTCGAACGGGCACCAATGCATCCAAGGGATTATCGAGCGATAGTGCTTCGGACGGCAGCGGTCTGCGATTCGATTCGGCCAGTTGTGATACGTCGGGCTGCTTTTCGGAACCGTTGCCTGCATCGGAGGGAGCGGTATTTGTGCCGCTCTCTACCGACGAAGGGGCCACCGCTGCATGCTCCGCACGCGTTTCGTCCTTGCTTGTTGCCGCGGTCGGCCGATCGTCCAACCCTGCTAGCGAATTCACGGGATCCGGCACGTTCGGCTTCTCAGCCAATTCTGGTGAGGTTGCTCCGGTTTCGCTGCCCATGCGGGGCGCATCCGTGCTTGCCGACGGGGGCCGTTTAATGCTGGGCGTGTC
>WGDQ01000531.1 GCA_015493185.1 Planctomycetaceae bacterium | reverse complement strand
GATCTCCAGGGGCGGCAGGCAGCCGGGCGGTACACCGCAATCGCCAGCCGCGCAGAAAATCGCAACCCTTGTTTCCGACAAACGTTACGGCCAATCAGCAAGCATTCCTGCCGTCGGGCGGGCGAACGGGGGCCTATCGGACGCGCGACAAAGTTGGCAAGAAATGTTTGAAATCCTTACCTCTGGTACGGTACCATGAGTGACCCTCACTTCACTAGCGGGGCCTCGGTAGAAGGAGATACCGGCATGTCCAGTCCCATTCATTTCTTGCAGGCGTGTCCCACATGTGGACGCAATCTGGAAATCCGCGTCGAGTATCTCGGACGCGAGTTGGCTTGCCAGCATTGTCGAGGCCGCTTCATTGCAACGCACCCTGATTACACCGGCACGGAGGGCCCGACGGCATTGCTGAGACGCGCGGAGCAATTGATCGAAATGGCCCAGCGACAACAGCACTACGACCCGATCTGACGTCGCACCGCAGCGAGAACAAACGTACGTCTCTTCCTTCTCGCAGCCCGCGTCGTGTCCGTTTCCGCAGCGACACGACGCGGGCTTTTTTGTTGCGCGGGCCGCAGCGCACGGTTGATCGGCAGCGCCGCAGTGGGAGCGCGACTGTCAGGTGCCTTGCCGGCAGAGGCGACGAAGGTCGTCGAAGTAGCGGGGATACGTTTTCGCCGTGCAACCGGGGTCGAGGATGCGGACGCCCGGCACCTTGAGCCCCACCAGGGCCATGCTCATGGCCATGCGATGGTCGTCGTACGTGGCGATTTCAGCACCGTGCAACCCTTGCTCGGGCGGTGGGGGAATGATGGTCAGACCGTCGTCGTGTTCGTGAACCGTGGCCCCGAATTTGCGCAGTTCGGTGGCCAGGGCGGCAATGCGATCGGTTTCCTTATGACGCACGTGGGCGATACCGCGAATCGTGGTCGGTCCTTCGGCAAAGAGCGCCACGGCGGCCAGCGTTTGCGCCGTATCGCTGATCGCGTTCATGTCGGTCGTCGTCCCGGTGAGCGGCCGAGCCGTATCGCGCCGCACCCGAATGCCATCGTCGGTTGCCTCGACAGTGCAGCCCATCTGCTGCATGACGCGGACGAACTGCACATCGCCCTGAAGGCTCTTTTGCGTGAGCCCTTCTACCAGCACATCGCCGCCGGTAATGGCCGCGGCAGCCCAGAAATAGCTGGCGGCCGAGGCGTCGGGCTCGACTTCGTAGCGTTTGCCCTGATAGTGCCGGCCGGCGGGCAGTTGGAACCGCCACGGTTGGGTCGTCGCCGCCGACGAACCGCCAGAGTGGTTCGACTCGATCGTGACGCCGAATGCTTGCATGACTGCGGACGTCATGGTGACGTAGGGCACCGAGACCAGCGGGCCTTCGATGCGAATGTCGACATCGCTGGTTGCGTACGGGGCGACCATCATCAGCGCGCTGAGGAACTGGCTGGAAACATCGCCGCGCATGGTTACTTGCCCGCCGCCAAGTCCGTTCTGCGCGGGCCGAACAATGACCGGTGGGCAGCCATTGTTTTTTTCCGTGGCGACGTTGGCCCCGAGTTGTCGTAGGGCGTCGATCAGGTCTTCGATCGGTCGCTCGTGCATGCGTTTCGTGCCGTGCAGCCGGTACGTGCCGTGGCGTGTCAGGCAGGCCGCGGCGGTGAGAAAACGCATCGAGGTGCCGCTGTTGGCCAGATAGATATCGATCGTTTCGCCGGGGTTACCGGTCAGTTGGCCAGCAGAACCGTGTACGGTGGCCGTGGCGTGCTCGAAATCGGCATCGACCCGAATGCCCATTTTTTGCAGCCCTTCGACCATCACGCGGGTGTCTTCACTGTCGAGAATGCCGCTGAGCGTCGACGTGCCGTGGGCCAGGGCCGCGCAGACGAACGCCCGATTGGTGATGCTCTTGGACCCGGGCGGCCGAATGCGGCCACGCAGGGGTTGACGAACAGGTGTGATTTCGATGGATTCGGCCGACATGCAATGCATTCCGAGAGAAGAGAAAAACGCCGACGCACCTCGGGCCGTGTCGGTGTGAGCTAGCCCGGTCGGCGTCGCGGGGCCGACGGCCGATTACGTGGCCGCACGTTTTTAAGGGGGCGTCTTCTAAGCTACGCTCGACGCGTCCGCAACGGAAGCCACCTGGCATTGGGCCGCCAGACGGCACGCGTGCTGCCCGCAGGACGATGGAACGATGACAAGCGGCCGCCAGCGGCAGCGGGCGGCGACCGAGGCCCTAGAGGCATCGCGGAGCGGTTTAGCGAGCGGCTTCGGCGGCGAACTTCCAGAGATGCCGATCGCTGCGGAAGTAGATGGCGTGATCGGCCACGGCCGGCGAGGCCAGGATCGACTCGCCCAGGTCGTGCGTGGCCACGATTTCGCCTTTGTTGGCAAGCGAGACGACCAGGATCGTTCCGTCTTGATTGACCGCGTAGAGGTGCTGTCCGGCGACGACGGGGGTGGCCCAAAACGTACCTTTCAAGCGCTTTCTCCACACGATTTTTCCGCTCGATAGTTCGCCGGCCGAGAGAATGCCGGCCCGGTTGAGCACAT
>WGDQ01000530.1 GCA_015493185.1 Planctomycetaceae bacterium | reverse complement strand
CACCCGAGCGACCGAGCGGGTTGCGCTGCTTACCGAGCTTGAAGCACGGCGCGAGGGTGTGAGCGATGCCGTACGGCAGTTGCTCGAAGAATCGCGTTCGGCCGCCGATGGGCCCTTTGCGGGCATTCGCGGACTGGTGGCCGAGCAGTTCGACGTGCCGTTGCCGTATGCGGCAGCGATCGGAGAGAGCCTGGGCGAGCTGGCCGGTTTTCTGGTCGTCGAACGGGCTCGCGAGCTACTGGCTTTTTACGAACGGGTGGGCTCGGGGCTCGACGGTCGTGTGGGAATCGTCGGGCTCGACTATGAGATGCCACCAAGTCTGCTGGATGAGATCGATCTGAGCGGGCAACCGGGTGTGGTGGGGCGGGCAAGCCAACTGGTTGCACCCGCACCGGGGGCCAATACGCTTGCACAGCGGTTGCTGGGACGCACCTGGATCGTGGAAACACTGGCCCATGCCGCTTCACTGGCCGAGTCGCTTGGTCGTGGTTTGCAGTTCGTCACTCTTCAAGGCGAGAAGCTTCGCCCCGACGGTACCTGGGTGGTTGGTTCGCAAGCTGCTTCGTCCGGGTTGATCCAACGGCGCAGCGAACTGGCGGCATTGCAACAGCGCGTGACCTCGCTCACGGCTGAAATGGAGCAGCTCCATCAAGTCGCCGAGCAAATAGAGCAGGCGATTTCGCAAACCCAGGCCGATGCCGAGCAGCTCTCGGCACAACGTCAGCAGGTCGTCGACGAGCTTCGAGAACTGCGGGGCGAGATCAAAGCGAAGGTGGCCCGACACAGCCAATTGGAGGAACAGCGGACCACCTTCGACGAAGAGTACCGTTCGGCCGACCAGCGGTACGAGGCCGAGGCCGAAGCCTTGGCTCAGGCACGTCAACACCGGGAGCAAACCGAGGGCCGTCTGGCCGAACTCGAGGCCGAGCTGGCCGCATTGAATCAGCAAATCGAGAAATGCGAGCAGCGGCTGCGACAGATGAGCCAACAGGCCACCGAGGCGAAGGTCGGTTTGGCGAAGAGCGAAGAGCGGCTCGATAGCCTGCGGGGGCAGTTGGCCCGCTGCGAACAGGATCAGCGAGAGCGACAGCGTGCCATGGAAGAGCATCGCCAGCGAACGCTCGAGTGTTCGCAGCGCGTGCGGCAAGCCACCTGGAACATTCTCGACGCTGAAAGCGAGATCGCCGAACTCTACCTGGTCAAAGAGCGGCTGGCCGCCGAAACCGCTGAGCTGGTACGCACACGCGAGGAGATGGCTTCTCGCCGAAGCGAGCTCGTGCGAGAAATTCAGGCGGTTCGCGGACGGCTGAGCGACGTGGAAAAAGAGATCCACGCGAAAGAGCTTTCGGCCAGCGAAGTGCGTTTGCAACGCGATGCCCTGGCAACACGGCTGCGCGACGACTATGGCATCGAGCTTGCCGAATTGGAGCACGAGCCCACTGCCGAACAGCAGCAGCAACGTGAAGAAGTGGAGCAGCAAATCGCCGAGCTACGCCGCAAAATCAACAATATCGGCAACGTGAACCTCGATGCGCTCGACGAGTTGGAAGACCTGGAACTTCGATACGAGCGACTTTCGGCGCAGTATTCCGATTTGACAAACGCCAAGGCCTCGCTCGAGCAGATTATCCAGCGAATCAACGCCGACAGCCGACGGTTGTTTGCCGAAACGCTCGAGGTGGTGCGAGAGCATTTTCAGTCGCTGTTTCGTAAGCTCTTTGGCGGCGGGCAGGCCGACATCGTGTTGGAGGAGAATGTTGACATTCTGGAAAGCGGCATCGAAATCGTTGCTCGACCTCCGGGAAAAGAGCCCCGCAGCATCTCGCTTCTGAGCGGTGGCGAAAAAACGCTTACCTGCGTGGCCTTGCTGTTGGCCATTTTCCGTAGCCGTCCAAGTCCGTTCTGCGTGCTCGACGAGGTGGATGCAGCGCTCGACGAAGCCAATATCGAGCGGTTCATCGGCGTGCTGCAAGAGTTTCTGGCTTGGACGCAATTCATCATTGTCACGCATTCGAAAAAGACGATGACCTGCGCCAGCACGATCTATGGCGTGACAATGCAGGAGTCGGGCATTTCAAAACGCGTCTCGGTCCAGTTCGACGACGCCACGCAAGGGCAGAATCGACCCGACGACGAAACACCCGGCTCTGGTGGCTATCAAGAGGCAGCGCCGAGGGGAAAAGGCGATTCGCAGACCGCTGCCGACGACAGCCAGGCGGCATGATCTTCTGTTCATTAGCCCGCGTGGTTGTCCGCCAGCAAGGTGAAAAAACGAATTATTTTTTTGCCGCCGAACTCGCGGAAGAATCGGGGCGTAATAAAGGATGCCCTTTTCCCAAACTGCGCCGGTAGTGGCAGGGCTTGCTTGAATAACCGGCAAACTCGTCGTAGCTGCTCGAAACGCTAACGGCGGCAGCGGCGCCCACTTCCCCTGAATTGCCTCGACGGGTGTGTATGGTGGCGTCTCTACCAGCGGCGCTACCCGACTGGCCGTTATGACTGGCCAAAGATTCTAAAGACAACCCCCTGTCAAACTCGAAACTTACTTTCGGAAGGTCTGTCTGTCGACGCCGTCCTCCGCTCAAGGGGGATGTGTCGTTCCGCAGCAGACCGCAGGGGGGACCTGCCGAAATGCCGCGCCGCACATTGATCGACCCTGCCTAGGGCGCGGTGCTCGCTCGCCGCTTGTTCTCCCACCATGGGCGACTGTTCAGCAGTCGTAGGGATCAGCTACGCGATCCGTAATGGAACGGTCGGAAGACGCGTTCTCTATTTTACGGATTTTCGCTGACTTCCGAATGCCCAGCTAGCCGATTGTATTGGTGAGGCGCGGGCCAGAGGGAACTGAGCCAGAGCCGACAAAAAGAAGCGAGACAGTTTACAGCCCCGACCCAGATGTTTGCGGAAGCCTGAGTTACCCACAGCCGGCGAGAAGGAGCGCGAACGGCCGCCGATCCGCAGACATGGGGCGTTGAAGCCTCGGCCTTCCATTCACCGAGGGCCGGAGCTTACTCAGACACAATGCGAGTGAATTCGGAGAGCCTGCAATGAAGGTTTTCACTACTGGTCAGGTCGCAAAGATCTGTAAGGTGGCCCCGCGCACCGTTAGCAAATGGTTTGACTCGGGCCGGCTAAAGGGGTATCGCATCCCGGGCTCGCAGGATCGTCGGATCCCCCGCGAGTACCTCATCAAGTTTCTCAAAGAGCACGGCATGCCGCTGGGCGATCTCGAAGACGAGGCCATGGCCAAAGTCTTGATCGTAGCCCAGGATCAAGTGCTGATTGAGAACCTGAAGCGCGAATTGCCCGAAGAGAAGTCGTTCAAGACGGCTACGGCCGCAAGCGGCTTCGAGGCCGGCATTCAAGCCGAGAGCTTCCATCCCGACTGCATCATCGTTGATTTTTCGATCGGTCAGACCGAAGCGCTGCAGATTTGCCAGAATCTTCGCCGCAACTCGGACTTTGCCGACACGATCCTGATCGCCCTGCTGCCCGACAATGGCCCGGCGCAGAGCTTCGATCGTTCGAGCATCAACGAGACGTTCAAAAAGCCGTTCGACGCCGCACTGCTGGCCGAACGTTTGCGGACGCTGATCGGTGCTCGGAAAGAGCTCGTTTGAGCGACCGCCGTTCGAAAAACGAGAAAAGCCGACAAGAAAGAGCCGGGTGAACTCACCCGGCTCTTTTTTTGTGGCGCGGCGCTCGCTTTTCATCTTCACATCCCGACCGGTAGAACCGAACGTCGATTCAGCCTGCCTTTCCGACGTTTGCCGGTGCATGCCGAGAGGCTTTTCGAGACGCCTTCGCATTTTCGAGACCGCCTTCGCACAAGATGCCAACGCGTGCAGCTTGACCGGCGCGTCGACCGCGTTCGTTCCATCGCTTTGATAGCGCGCGACCACACCGGCAAGAGCAGTGAGAAGGGCGAGAACGTTCTGACCACGGGCATTGCCGCCGTGGCGAACAGGCCGCCCTGGCTGGTACGATGGGCCTCTGAGAAGTTAGGACGGCGGGCAGATCGTCCTCGGACGATACCGGTGGGCGGCAGGTGAGCTGGCAGCAAACGGGAAGCCCTTGCGAATGGTTCGACATTGCGTCACGTACGGACCGTGGTTGGTTGCGCTGGTGGCCACGATCGGCGTGTTGGGTAC
>WGDQ01000529.1 GCA_015493185.1 Planctomycetaceae bacterium | reverse complement strand
GGATGGGACGATGCGGATACGGCTGCCGCGAACCGCGACACGACCGACGGCGAGGGCGGAAACGCCGCCTTGACGGAAGAAAAACCGCGATGAGCGCGATGAGGCAGTCCCGTTCGATGTCACACTTGCCAACAAAGCCACCAACTGCCGAGGATGAGAGCGGCCTGGCCGAATGTGCCGATGGCTGCTGCGGCAACGGAACAACGTTGCCCGGACCGCGGTTTGCCGGGTTGCAACGCGCTATGAAACGGGCCATCGACGTCGGGGCGGCTGTTGTGGGGCTGGCGGTGGCGGGTTTGCCAATGCTGGTTGTGGCGGTGCTGATCCGCTGCACGATGGGGCGACCGGTTTTGTTTCGGCAGGTGCGTCCTGGCAAAGACGAGCGGCTGTTTTGCGTTTACAAGTTTCGGACGATGAACGATGCCCGCGGACCGGATGGAGCTTTGCTTCCCGATTCTCAGCGACTGACGCGGCTGGGAAGGTTTTTGCGCCGCACGAGCCTCGACGAGCTACCGCAACTGTTGAACGTGCTGAAAGGCGACATGTCGCTGGTTGGCCCGCGACCGCTGCTCGAGCGATACTTGCCTTACTATACGCCTCGCGAACGGCTGCGTTTTCGCGTGCCGCCGGGTATTACCGGCCTGGCGCAGATCAGCGGACGCAACGCTCTGGCCTGGAACGACCGTTTGGAGCTCGACGTGCAGTACGTTCAGCGTTGGAATCTGTGGCTGGACCTGGTGATTCTGATGCGCACCATCGGCAAGGTTCTTCGCAGCGAGGGTGTGCAAGACGATCCGAGCGGCGAAATGCTCGACCTCGATTTGGAGCGGCGCGGGGCCTTGGCATCGGACGACAACGGCGGAGCGACCCGGGAACCATGAATCATGTTGCCCATGCACCGGTGGCACCGTACCGCATTCGGCCCGCGCGGGCCAGCGACGCGGCTGCGATCTTGGCGATTTATGGGCATGGGTTTCCCGATGCGCTGAAACAGTTCACTGCTTTGGGCAGCCCCGGCGCCGCGGTCTATTTGAAAGCGTTGCTCGAAGAAGGCCGTCAGGGTGGCGCCACGCCGTTCTGGGTGGCATGCCACGTCGACGACGATAACGCTGTGACGGGCTTTGTGCAATGGCGTTTGGCCGGCGAGGTGGCCGTGCTGAATAACATTTATGTCGATCCGAAGTGCCGGGCCGCGCGTGTCGGTACAACGCTGTTGGCCGAATCGCTCGAGAACTTGCACTGGCCTTGTCCAACGATCGAGCTGGATGTGTTTGAACACAACGATCGTGCCCGGGCGTGGTATGAGCGTCTGGGGTTTGCCGAATGCGCGCGGCAGACGTGGTACACGAGCGCGTCGTGGCGGCCGCCGCAAGCCAGCGAACGAAAGCCGGCCACACGGCCCGGTGGCGACTATTTGATCGATGGATTGCCGCAGGCCGATGCGGTTCACGCGGCTTTCGGATTCTCGCAGTTTCAGTTGACCACGGCCCGTGACACGTACCGCATTGGCCGGTTGGGCAGCGAGTGGTTTCGGCTGTTTTCGCCGTTGGTGCTCGCAGATGGCGCGGCGTTGACGGCCCTTCACCGCTTGGACGCCCACCGGCGATTGTTCCTGATTGCCGGTAGCGACAAGCCGATGGAAGACTGGCCGAACGTTGCGCTGCGCAAGGTAGCCGGCAGTTGCCACATGCGAGCCCGGCGCGAGGCGGTGATCGCACACCTTGCCGAACAGGCATGATGGGCAACGGCGAGCGCGCATTTTTCAACGGCAGTCGGCGGGGCGTGTTACACTTTACATTTGCACTGTTGCTGAGGCATTTCTTGCCCAAGCCTGACCCCACCGACCAGATGGCATGCGCCGCTGCAAGCGGCTCGCGCGACCGCGAGCGGGGCATGTGCGCGTGTGATCGTGCGAAGCGAGCGGAGCGAAACGAAGCGTGAACGTTCAACTGTTGGAATGCGACGATCCGGCATGGGACGCCTTCGTGGCAGAGGTTCCACACGATTTTTACCACTTGCCGGGCTACGTTCGCATGTCGCAAAACTACGACCGCGGCCGGGCCCAAGCCGTGTTGATTCGCGACGGCGACCACTATTTTTTTCTGCCGTACCTGGTGCGTTCGCTAGCGGAGTTGGCTTGTTGCCCGTCGGAGGGCAGGTCGTGGAGCGACATTTCATCGCCATACGGGTATCCGGGGCCTTTGGTGCGGGGACCAAAGCCTTTTGTGCGTGAGGCGGCCGCCCAATGGATCGACGCAATGCGCGCGTCGGGAGCAGTCAGCGCGTTTTTGCGAACGCATCCGCTGCTGCCGCCGAATTACGACGTGATGGCCGAGTTTGGTGATGTCGTGTATCGCGGAGACACGATCACCATCGACCTGGAGCTATCGCTCGAAGATCTCTGGCGACAAACGCGGCAAGATCACCGGCGCAATATCAACCGCGCGCGACGCGAGGGGCTGACGGCCACGGTGGAAAGCGATCTGAGGGAACTCGATGCTTTCATGCGCGTTTACACCGATACGATGGATCGTGTGGGCGCGTCGGCCTTTTATTACTTTCCGCGAGAATACTTCGTGGAACTGAAGGAAGTGCTGGGCGAGCAGCTTTCGCTTTGCGCCGTGCGCGATGGGCAGGGCAACGTGGTGGCCGCGGGCATGTTTACCGAGTGCGACGGCATTGTGCAGTTTCACCTATCAGGCACGAGCAGCGAGGCACTGAAGCTACAACCGAGCAAGCTGATGCTGGACGAAGTGCGCCGCTGGGCCAAAGCACGCGGCAATCGGTGGATGCACCTAGGCGGCGGCAACGGGGCCTCGGAAGACAACCCGCTGTTCCGGTTCAAGGCCGGCTTTTCGCACTTGCGGCAGCCATTTTATACGTGGCAGTTGATCTTTTCGCCCGACGCGTATCAGGCACTCGAAAACCGGCACGATGAACTGGCAAAGAAGCCTCGCTCGCCGGAGTTCTTCCCCTCGTATCGGGCCTGAACCATCGCGGCAGGGACCGCTGCCGGCGGCGCTCTCGCGAGAGGTGCGCGGCTGCGGTCGTGGTCGTGCCGGTGCGCGGAGAAAGGCACGAGACTGCGGACGCAGAGCGAAACAGCAAGGTTTGTGGATCCGCGCATCGAACCGCCGGCCCGTTGAGGTCTGCTGGCGCGTTGAGGTCTGCTGGATACCAACGCGCGAAAATGCAAGGACGGGAAATGCGTCGGGCGAGTGGGCCGGTCGGCCCCGCAACGGCCGCTACGGTTTGGGCACAAACCAGGCGACGCGATAGGGCGGCAGCACAAAGCCCGAGCGTTCGGGCCGGGCGGAATCGAGTAGATCGTTCTCATCGCCCGAGAGGCCAAGCGAAGCCGCTTCGATGGTTTGAGGCTGGGCCGTGACGTTGGCAACTACCGTGAGCGTTTGCGCGGGCTCTGCACTCCGGCGGCGCAGGGCCAGCAGCGCGGAACTGCCGGAATCGAGATAGGTCTGTTCCGCTTCCGGATGAAAGGCCGCCTGACGGATGCGAATGGCGAGCATCTGGCGATAGCGATCGAACACCAGGGCGTGCGGCGCCCCGCTGGCCTGCAAGAGAGCATCTAGTTCGCGACGATCGAACTTATGCCGGTTGATGCTTCTCGCGTGCCCGGTTCGACGCACGCCTTCCAGATCGTTGCGGCTGGCCGTAAGGCTGTGGAAATAAATGCCCGGTATGCCGCGCAGCGAGAGCATGATGGCCTGAGATGCCAGGAATCGCTCGACGTGCATTTGCAGCGAAATGCCTTCGTCGCCCAGGGCATCGAAGTACGTGATGTTGAGCTCGTAGGGGCTCTCGCTGCCGTCGGCCTGTCGTCGCATGCTCACCCGACCGCCCAGCAAGCGCACGCTGCGGACAAGCTGCTCGATTCGTTCGGCCGGCACCAGTCCTTCGAGCGGACGGACGCCGATTCCGTCGTGCGAGGCGGTGAAGTTG
>WGDQ01000528.1 GCA_015493185.1 Planctomycetaceae bacterium | reverse complement strand
TCATCATCCGCTGCTCGACGCGAAATTTGGTATCGACCCGGACGACCCAAGCGTGGTTTGGACCGACGACGACCTGGAACGTTTGGCCGATCGCTACGTAGAGGCCGCGACCATCGCTGCGGAAATCGGTTTCCAGTTTGTCGACATCAAGGCGTGTCATGGCTACTTGATGCATGAGCTGCTCAGCGGCTTTTCACGGTCGGGGCCATACGGCGGCGACTACGAGGGCCGCACGCGCTTGCTGAAAAACATCGTTGGCCGCGTGCGTGCCGAGTGCCCGCGGCTGATGGTTGGCGTGCGGCTTAGCGTGTTCGACACGGTGCCGTACGAAAAAGGCGATGGCGCCGGCCGGCCCATGCCGTTTGAACACTTGCTGCCGTATCGCTACGGCTTCGGCCTCGATCCCGACGCGCCGTTGCGGCTCGACCTGAGCGAGGCGATTCGTCTGGCCCGGGAACTGCACGGCTTGGGCGTGGCGATGCTCAACGTTTCGTGCGGAAGCCCCTACTACAACCCGCACATTCAGCGGCCGGCTATCTTTCCGCCGAGCGATGGCTACCAGCCGCCCGAAGATCCGCTGGTGGGCGTTTGGCGACAGATTGATGCCACACGGCAAATGCAGCAAGCCGTGCCCGAGTTGCCGATGGTGGGCAGCGGCTATTCATACTTGCAAGACTATCTGCCGCACGTGGCGCAGGCCGTGGTTCGCGCCGGATGGACCACCTTTGTCGGCCTGGGACGCATGGTACTTTCCTACCCCGAAATGCCGGCCGATACGCTGGCGGGGCGGCCGCTGGCACGCAAACGAATTTGCCGCACGTTCAGCGATTGCACCACCGCACCGCGCAACGGTTTGGTGTCGGGCTGCTACCCACTCGACGATTACTACAAGCAACTGCCCGAGGCCAAAACACTGGCGCAAATCAAGCGCGGTCGTTGATTTTACTCTGATCGCCTGCTTTGCGCTTGCCCCCGTGGCGTTCCAACGCAACGTTGCCCTGCTGATGCAGCAACGTTGGGGGAGATGCTGGCCAAAGGTTGGGGGCCCTTTTGCGTGCCAGCCGACGGGCCGCCGTGTGCGCCGCCCGATCGAAAAGCAGCCTGCTCAGCGGCAGGCTTCGTCGATGATCTCGTTGATCGATTGTTCGACTTCCTTGGCGACCGGTTCCAACTCGGGCCGGCCGAACAGTGCCAGCAGTTCGGTTGGCTTGAGCGTCGAGACAACTACCTTGCCGTCACGCTCGTAAACGGCGATGCGACAGGGCAGGGCATTGGCAATCGACAGATCGGCTTCGAGCACGCTTTTGGCTTTCACCGGGTTGCAAACCTCGAGCACTCGGCACTCGGGCCCGAAGTCGACGCCTTTGGCCTGCATTTTCTGCTTCAAATCGTGCACTCCCAGCACACCGAACTGGTGCTGAGCCGCGGCCTTTTCGATTTTGGCCACCACTTCGTCGACCGAACCTTTTGCCTCTTTTTCGCACAACACGGCTCAACCCTCCTCTGCCTCTGGTTCGTAGTGATTGTCTGCTCTTCAGCGATTGCCTCGACCGTCTACGTCACGCTCCCTATTTGTCTTCGCTTTTCTTTTTCCTGGAGATCGCGGCGCTTGCGAACGTATGCTTGCTACGCTTTTTCCGGGGGGCGTATGTTATGCCACGTGTTCCGTGGCGTTGGTCTTTCGTTTTTCGTTGCGATGCTTTTTCGCCGTTTTTGGTATTTGGTGGTCGCTGTGCGGCCGTTCCACTGTTGGCGCATGCCGGCCAACGATGGTCGGCACCTCGGCTTCCCTCGCGTTCATGTTAACCGGTCATTCGTGCCGGGCGCCAACAATTGCAACCTGCGGGGCGGCTCCCCCTTCATTTTCACCCGTGGGCGCGCAGCCTTTTTCCTCGATTCGAGTGCCGCACGCACTGAACAAAAGGCCAAGCATTTCGCGTGCCACCTCGGCCATGCGGTTGTGAAAACCGGTACGCGGCTGGGCCCCTTCGGCCTTTCGTGACGCTGCCGGCGTGCCGGAAGGCTGTTTTTTCACGATGCCCTTCGTGCACGACCCATTTCGTCGCGTCAGAGTGTCGCACAGCGGCTGGTTTCGACCGTCTTCCACGTCTGAGCCTTCCCCCCGGGGTGGTTCCCCGAACATGGCGGGGCGGTCAGCCTGTCGGAGATCAGCCCGCCGTAGACATGCCCGCGGGGAAGAGGCGACAGGCGATTTGGCCCGCGCCGCGGCGTGGGGTATGGAGCAATGCCGCGGGTCGCGAAATGCGGGCGGGAAACCGGCGCGTGGGCAGCGCCAACCCGCTATACCGTAGCGACGGGGCCCTGCGACGTAACGTGCATGGGCGAGGAAGCCACCGGCTGGTGGGTAGCGACAGGACCCTGCGACGGCGTAACCGTGTCGCAGTGCTGTTGGTTGGCGATGCCCTTGCGGCATAGAATTGAGCAGTTGTCATGGCCGACCCTCAGACGGCACAAGCCGCCACCGCGCGGTTCGAGCATGTGGTGGACTGGTTGGAAGCGGTCCGCGATTGGCACACCGTAGTCGCCCGCCTGCGCGAAGGCGGACAGGCGACGCTCGACGGTGTGTGGGGCTCAGCCTGCGCGCTGGCCGCAGCGGCGCTGGTGCGACATGCTCCCGGACCACTGTTGGTTGTCGCGCCGCATGCCAGTCAGATCGACGATCTTGTCGATGAATTGGCGCTGTTCGGCGTGCCTGGCTGCCTGGCTTTTCCCATGGCCGAAGCCGGAGCCGCCGACGAGACAGCCGAAATTGCCGACGAGGCGGCCGCCCAGCGCTTGCGGGTGCTAAAACGTTTGCTCTGTGGCGATAGCCCGCCCGCCGTGGTGGCCAGCATCCAAGCGCTGCTTCAAGCGGCCCCTGATCGCGAGGTGCTCGAACGCCACACCCGCCGCATCGCGGTTGGCCAAACGCTCGATCCAGAGGAACTGGCACGCTGGCTGGTCGAGCACGGTTTTCAGCATCAAAGCGCCGTGCGTTTGCCGGGCGAGTTCTCGATGCGCGGCGGCATTTTCGATCTCTTCGCTCCCGAGTGGTTCGAACCACTACGAATCGAGCTGTTTGGCGACGAGGTCGAGTCGATGCGGCGTTTCGATGTCGAGACGCAGCGCAGCACCGCACGGCTCGATCGCGTGGAGCTCACGGTTGCCTCGGCCCAGCAATCCGCCGACGGCCAACTGACCGACTATCTGTCCAACGGAAGTTGGGTATTGATGATCGAGCCGGGCATGCTCGAAGAAGAAGGGCGGCAGTTTTTGCGTCGCGACAGCCAATCGACCAGCCGGTGGACGGTTCGC
>WGDQ01000527.1 GCA_015493185.1 Planctomycetaceae bacterium | reverse complement strand
GGGCTTTCTCGCCGGGCTGCTCGCCCTTGGTCTCAGAAGGTGTCTTCAAGATCGCTTCCTGGCCCGAGATCGTGAGCAGGCGATCGTATCAAGGAGGGCGAAGCAGACGAATCCTCCTTCGATTCGTCGATGCAGACCGACGCCGAGACGGTCGGCTCGCTCGCGATCGAAGCCGGAATTGGATTTTGAAGATACCTTCTTAAGGATTTTTTTGACTTCTGCTGCCCGTTGGGGGTATTGTAGTAGCCGTGAGGGGGTGCCGGTTCATCCTCTGCATAGTTGACGTTCACTTCTTGCACGCCGGCACACGCAGCCGTTGCGGCGTCCCAATCGCGCGGCAAACGCAGCAAGACACCACGGCCAAGGCGGCAGTGTTTCTGCGTCTCTGCTTTGGCCCGTATTGTTCAGAAAAAAACACTTGCGCATCTCGGCCACCGCATCGCGCATCTCATCATACGAGCTATTTGGTCGAGTTTTTTTCCTTTTTCACATCTCACATCATTCAACAAGTGGGGGGACTGGTCATGTTGTTGCAAGACATTCTCCGTACCAAGGGGCCGGCGGTACGAACGATCAGCCCCGATGCAACCCTCGACGACGTGGTTCATGAGCTGGTCGATCACAATATCGGTTCGTTGGTCGTGTGCCGCGAAGCAACGACCGATGGCGAAGATCCGGCCGCCCGGATGGTCGGCATCATTACCGAACGCGATATCTTGCGGGCGTGCGCCGCGCACAAAGTGCCTCTGGGCATCCGTGTATCCGAAGCGATGACGACCGACGTCTTCACGGCCTCGCCAAGCGACAGTGTGGCCAAAGTGATGGGCCTGATGACCGAAAAACGCATTCGTCATTTGCCCGTGGTCAACAACCAAGGCCAACTCTGCGGCATCGTGTCGATCGGCGACCTTGTGAAATCGCAACACGACCAGATGGCGGTCGAAAACCACTATCTGAAAAGCTACATCCAGAGCTAAAACAGGACCCAGCGCCGTCGCGCAAAGCGCGAAGCCGGCCGAATGATGATAGCGCTGCCTCGGCGCACCGAACTGATACCGTCAGACAAATAAAACAACGTCTGGCCACGGGTGACGGCAAACGCGTGCCGCGCAGCCGCCTGACTGACGGGGGGACTTCTGGAATCGACATTCAGCGGCGCGGCTCCATCGTCCAGCGCCGGCCATTCCGCGCCGCATGCCGCAGCGGCTCAAGTAACGCACCGGCTCAAGTGACGAGGTAGCGGTCGATTTTGGCCCGATCGACGTCGACCCCCAATCCCGGCCCTTGCGGAACAACCACCAACCCATCGGCCAGTTCGAGCGGTTCGCTCAACACATCGTCCTGCAACTGGTGGTAGCCGGTCGGGTTGGCATTGGCCAGCGCCGGCGTGGCGGCGGCCAGATGCGCCACGGCGGCGGTCGCCAGTCCCAGTCCATCACGGGCGTCGACAAGCGGGGTAGCCTCGGCCGCTTCAGCAACCGCCACACAGCGCCGCAGGGAAGCCAGGCCGCCCACGCGTTCCAACCGCAAAACCACTTGCCGGGCGGCGCCGGTCTTTACGATCGACAGCACATCGGCCGGACCGGCAATGCCCTGCGAGATGGCCAGCGGTACGTTGGTTTCGCGCCGCAGCGATGCTACGGCCAAAAGATCGGCATCGGCGAGCGGGTCGAGCAGGAACTGGATGTCCGCCCCCTCCAAACGACGACAGAGCTCGCGCGCCTCGTCACCCTGAAAACGGCACCGACCATCCAAACGAAACGCCGTCCGATCGCCGGCCGCTTCGATCACCGCGGCCAGCGTGGCCACGTCGTCGTCCACGTTGCCCGTGGCAGGAAGCATTTGCGTGTGAAAACCTTGCTCTGAAAGCTCACGCGCCAGCGTCACGGTTTTCTCGCGGCTGTCGGCAATCACATCGACGGCCAACGGCACCCGCTTTCGGTAAAGGCCGCCCCAAAAGTTGCAAGCCGGTTGTCCCAGCGTTCGGCCCACCACATCCCAGAGCGCCATTTCCAAACCCGACGCCAACGCCGGCGGGGCCACCCCATCCAAGCGAATCAGCTCTTCGATATCGTAAATGCTGCGATCGGCAAGCGTGGGCAGCAGCGCCGCGCGACGCCCGCTCAGTTCGTCCGACCGCCACGGCACGGCAGCTTCGCCCCACCCTTCAACACCTCGGAATGTCGCCACGCGAATCAACAAACGGCGCAAAGGCCCCAGCGGCGCCGTGCGAGGCACCTCGACCAGATGAAAATCCAAATCGCTGATCTTCATGACCGACTTCGTCCTGCGAAGGTGTCTTCAAAATCCAATTCCGGCTTCGATCGCGAGCGAGCCAACCGTCTCGTCGTCGGTCTGCATCGACCAGTCTAAGC
>WGDQ01000526.1 GCA_015493185.1 Planctomycetaceae bacterium | reverse complement strand
GTTCGCCCGAGACGGTTCCTAACAGCGACGACGTAGCAGCTTCGACCATAGTGTGCGATTTCCTCGTAGTCCGGCGGGCCGCCCGATGGCCTACGCTACACGTTGCAAAAAGTGCCCCCGGGCCAAGGCGCGCAGAGCAAACAGGGTCGGACGGCGAACAAGGCGGAGCAAAACCCTATGTAGCATGTAGGTTACGTTGCACGCCCGGTCAACGTGATCCGGTTCTTCTGGCCCGCGACGGCCGGCCGAAAAGGCACGAATTTCTAGCGCGGGACGAATCCAGGGCGAAGCAGCAGCTTAGCGCGGTTGTAGGAGTCGACGGGGCATATCTGAGGCGGACCATGCCCCCCCACTGTGCTCCTGTGCGCTCGGTGACCAGCACCAAGTCCCCCATGTGAGAGCAAACCACGTGGTTCCCGAATCATATGGGAGCAGATCACATGGCTTCCGAGGCACCTGAAAGAGAACCGTGGCCGCGGAATCGGCCGAGGTGGAGGCCGCAGAAATCGTGCTGCTGAAACGTTGGGCTGGGGCGGTTGGTATCGATGGTTATTGAAGATGCGCGGCTTCGCCTGAGAAGCACCGGCTGAAATAGAAGGACCCGGCCGCGCGAATCGTGAGCCGCGACCGGGAAAATTGCTGCACATCCTTGCCGGTTTTGACGATTATCCCATAGCGTGCCCGGAAAAGCGGGCCGAAACGTTAGCGACCACATGACCGGCTGGTCGTGTGGAAGTCGCTTCTTTTTCGCAAGTGTCTTTCGATGGTACGAACCGAAATCGGCCGGGAACCGTATACCAAACCAGACCTGAACGGAAATCTGCAATCTATTGCCGACCAACGATTTACGCTCAGGCTAAAGGGTTTGTTCTAAAACAAGGAAGGCTGTTTGGATTTCGTCAACCTCTTTCGAGCCGTTTACATACTATATTTTGGTTGCCGCTCAGGCCGCCGAGCGCGGGCGGGTAGATGTGCCTGCGGAAGACCCTCGGATTAGGTAGACGGATCGAGCGAGGTACGACATTTACACGAGCGTTCGACGGCGGCGTGTCAGCGAAGGGGGGCGCTTCCTTCGATGCAGCCAAGACTCGGACAACATAGGGGAATGTAAGCGATGGCACGCAAAGATTCGATTTTGAAAATGCGCCAGTTGTTGCTCAAACGGCGCGATGCCTTGCGAAAAGCTCTCGACGGCGACTTGAGTTTGCTGAAGGAATTTGGCAATCAGACGAGCGGCGACGTCGTCGATTTCGCGCTGGATTCCGTGCAAGACGAAATCAGCTCGCAGCTTGCCGAGGTGGAAAGTCGCGAGTTGGCATCGATTGAAAACGCGCTGGAGCGAATGCGCAAAGGCCGCTACGGATTGTGCGAGCATTGCGGCGCGAAGATCCCGATGGCGCGACTCAACGCCCTGCCGTACGCGACGCTGTGCATCGAGTGCCAGCGCGAAGCTGAACGCCAAAGCGAAAGCGGTGGCACGTCGGCCGATTGGAGCAAGGTGTTTGACGAAACGGCTGAAAGCGATCTGACATCGATCAACGATCTGGAGATCGACGTTTCGTGAGCAATGGTGCTATGAGGCTGTGTGCTTGTTGGCGCAAGTCGTGAAAAGACTTCCGTGAACCGTCCTGTTGCTCATTGAACACGCTGCCGCCCAGAAGCCATCGCGACGAAACCAAGAGTTTATTGAACCTCGCTGCGCGGTGTGGTTGCCGCGCAACGAGGTTTTTTTGTGCGCCTCGGGCATGCTTTGGCGCCGTCTCTCAACTCGGAAATACCGCTTCGGTGTGCCCTGAAGGATTCGCGATGTGTCAGCGAATTAAGAGGCACAAGGAGCGATTTTGCCTCGACATTGCAGCCTCTGGGGACCTTGCAACCTCTGGGTAGAGACGGGCCGTGAACACAAACAACCCCGGCAACCGTCATAACCGGGCATCTTCGGCGCGACGGTCGGATGACGGGCGCCGCTGGTTAACGCGGGGTGGAAATAAGATAGAATCAAACAGTTGCGAATTGCGGCGCGCGGTGCCGCGCGTGCAACCATGGCCGTTCGGAGCTTGCCGCCCGACGACGCGGCGATGCAGACAAACGGCAGGAGCAGGTGCCGCAACGCCCCGATAGCACAGCGGCCGCGACGGGCGAGGGGCAGAGACGTTTGCTTCCCGGCAGGCAAGCATCGGCAAGTATTTTCCGCGTTTTCCGGCGGGCAGCATCGGCAAGGCCCTTACGACGATTGCAGCGGGCAAGACGGTTCACGAGACATGCCGTAAAGGGCACGTGTGCTGGAAGGCTCGATTCTTGAAAGAAATCAGGCGTACAAACCGAGGTGACAGGTCCATGTTCCGCAGCAGATGGCTCCCCTGGTCGGCGGTGGTGTTTTTACTTGGCATGGTGTGCGGCATTGCGGCGCATTTGCCGGTGCGTGGGGGAACGGCCGGCTGGTTCGATCCGGAGGAGCAATCACCCCGTCGCCGGGCCGAGCTTTATGAACACTTGAGCGAAGAGGTGGCGGCCTTCGAGCACCATAGCAACATCGTGAAGACCGTGGTGCGATTGGTTGGTCCGGCAGTTGTCCACATTGAGACGGAGAAAAGCGAGTCGTTCGGACCGCACAATGGTTCGCGCCGCTACGTGGAAGAGGCCGGCTCGGGTGTTGTGATCGAACTGGACGGCAAGAACTATGTGTTGACCAACACGCACGTCATTCAAAACGCGCCGATCTCGCATATCAGCGTTTATCTGGCGGATGGCCGACTGATTGAACCGTTGAAGGCATGGACCGATCCGGCAACCGATGTGGCCGTGATGGCCGTTGAGGCACCGGGGCTGATTGCCGCGCGATTGGGGGACAGCAACAGCGTTGAGATCGGCGACTTTGTACTGGCCGTGGGCAGCCCCTTTGGGCTGAGCCATTCAGTCACTTATGGCATCATCAGCGCCAAAGGGCGCCGTGATCTGGAACTGGGTGGGGAGACGGTGCGGTTTCAGGATTTCTTGCAAACCGACGCGGCGATCAACCCCGGCAACAGCGGCGGACCACTGATCAATTTGCGGGGTGAGGTGATCGGTATCAACACGGCCATCGCCAGCAACTCAGGTGGCAATGAAGGCATCGGCTTCAGCATTCCCATCAATATGGTGATGAAGATCGCCCGACAGTTGATCGAACACGGTAGTGTGAGGCGGGCCTATTTGGGCGTGCATCTGGACCGCGACTTCGGGCCACGGGCTGCGGCTCGGCTCGGCTTGCCGCGGCCGCGTGGTGCGCTGATCAACGGGATTCGCCCCAATTCGCCTGCCGCGCAATCGGACCTGGCCGTGGGCGATGTGATCCTCACGTTCGACGGGGTCGAGGTCGAGGACGATGCCCACCTGATCAATATTGTTGGTCTAACCGAGGTGGGCAAAGAGACGAAAGTCACGGTGCTTCGCGACGGGAAGCGCATCGAATTGCAAGTGCGGGTAGGCGATCGCTCGCAGTTCGAGCAGCCTTCGCAGCAGGAATAAGCAAGCGGAAAACGGGTTGCCCCACTATTCTTACGACCGGCCCAAAAACCGCTCGGTGGCGGGCACGGGCTCTGTTGGCTTTTGCGTCCGGGCGAAGGCCGGAAAGCAGAGGGGACGCCTCGTGCGACACGTTGCAGATCGAGGCCCTTCTCATTGCTGGCGAGGCGCGGCACTGCTTACGCGCCGGCAGCATGGGCGGCCTGGCGGATGCCACGAACAATTGCCTGGCTTACCGCCGCGTTGTCGACACGCGTGGCCACTTCCAGATTCAAACGCCACTGCCGGTTGACGCGACGATCGAACAGCGTAGCGCCGGTGGTCAGTTCGCCGGCTACCTCAACATCGGCGGCCATCTCTTCAGTAAGAAACCAATCGGGCTCCAATACGTACTGCAATGCCACGGCATCGTGCAGATGAATACTTTCGAGCCCGTAGTGCTGCCGATAAGCCCGGTAAACGAAGGGCAATATGCGCCGCAGGAAGCGACCGACGCGGCTGGTATCGTCGGGCAATTGGTCGAGAAAATCGTAGGTGAAGCTCACCTTCGACGTGACGTCGAGCGGGATCATTGTTTTGGTGGTGCGCGACTGCACCACCGCACGCGCCGCGGGCGGGTCGACATACATGTTGAATTCGGCCACGGGCGTGATGTTGCCTGGCGCGAGGTAGGTTCCGCCCATGAAGACAACGCGATCGACCATCGATGGCAGTGCCGGATCGCGGCGGAAGGCGGCTGCGATGTTGGTGAGCGGGCCGAGGCAAATCAGGCTGATGTCGCCCGGATCGGTGCGCAAGGCGTCGGCGATGACCTTTTCTGAACTGTGCAGGTGGTGCAATTCGGCGACATCAAAGCGTGCGTTTCCCAGGCCGTCGGCACCGTGGATGTGGCGTGCGTTGGCGGGTTCGCCCACGTCGCTAGGCAGGGCTCGTCCAAGACGTGGCCAGCGGGGAGGATCGAGCTGCTCGATGATGGTCTGCACATTGCGGGTGGCTTGATCGGCCGGCACGTTGCCCGCCACTGCGGTAACGGCCACGACTTCGAGTCGCGGATCGAACAGCGCCAGACAGAGCGCCAGTGCATCGTCAACACCGGGGTCGACGTCGAGAATGACCTTCCGTGCCATGCGTATGGGTATCCCCTCGCCAAGCGTTTACCTCGTTTCAGCCGCGGCGATTTTAGAGCCCTGCCCCATTTCCAGCAAGGCACGACGTGGCTGAGTTCCACCGGCTTTGTCCCGTGTTGCGAACATCGTTGACAGCGATGGCGCGGGCCGGTGTGGGGGTTGCCGGCGTCGGTGGACGCAATCGGTGGGCTGGCGGGATGGCGAAATATATGATCTCCACGTCGGCGATGTGGCCTCCTGCTTCGGGGCGTGTGAGGCCGTGCTGGCTTGGCAGATCGGCAATGCGGGCCAAAAGCCGGCCGGGCCGCGGGAAATGAGGACGCATTCGTGTCGGCTGCGGCGGCGACTTGACAAGCGGGCCCGCCGCGGCCGACG
>WGDQ01000525.1 GCA_015493185.1 Planctomycetaceae bacterium | reverse complement strand
TGACACGTCGCGTGCATGGCTGCGTGTGCGGCAGAACGCAGCAACTCGCAGGCTGAGTGCCAATCGGCCTTTGCACAATGCACTGCACAGCGATGCGATAGCAGCGCCTTCATTCTAGTCGTCCGATTTCTCGCATTCCAGTTGACCGACCTCACAGGTCCATGTGTTGCGAGCAAACCGGACGCACCGAGCCGGCCGACACATACCAGCATTACGGTTTTATCTTGACAAGTTGGGCAGAAAGGGAAAAGCGATTTTTTCGGTTCTCTAGCTCGCTTCGCGTCGTCTCGGCCCTGTTTGCCGCAGCATGGCCACAGCGACTCTCAAAGCTCGGGCCAGCAACTGCATCAATCAAGTAGCAACCAGGCGGACACTTCGCTCGCATCGACATGAGAAAAAGTCAGCCCGTGGCCAAATCGACAGACCGAAAAAATTTGCCGCACTCCCCCAACCGTTTGCGGCCCACGCAACGCGCGGCTACTACACCGCCGCGGTGGTACCCCGCTGAGAAGGCACCGATCTTGCACCGCACACGGCTACCGCCCACGACGGACGCACAAACTCGATTTTTTGCCGAAAGCCGGCTTGCCCTGTTTCGCGGCCGGCTATTAGGATGGTTCTTATCGAGTCACGCTTGGCGGCATGAGCCGAGCCGCGGGGCTTCGGCCGCACGGCATTCGATTTATCTTTGCCGCACGTCGATGCGAGGAACGCCTACTGGCTTTGCGTTCTTCAACCGCCGAGCGTTCCGCAAAGATCCATGTCCAGTTTGTCAGCGAGAAAAGAAAAAGGGAGAGCGGGCCGATGATTCGATACCAATGTGACCTCTGCAAGTGTGAACTGAGCCCGCACGACCTGCGATACGTTGTTCAGATCGAAGTCACACAGGCTTTCGAGCCCATGGTCGATGACGAAGCCGACGACGATCGCGACTATCTTGACGAGATCCACGATATTCTGGAAACGATCGAGGACTCGTCGGGCGAAGAAATCTTTCAGCAGTGGCGCTTCGATCTCTGTCCCGCATGCCGGCAGAAGTTTTGCAAGCATCCACTCGGTGGCGACGCCACCCCGGTGATTCACTTCAGCGAAAACTAAAGCGCCGGCCGGTTCTTTGTTCATAGGCCGTCTTGTTGTTTTCGCGGGATTCGGCGCACGGCCGATTCTGGCTCACGACCAACTCCGCTACCAGGCCGGTCGGGCGGCGTTTACAAGAGCGTTCAAACTGCAAGCCAGACAAGCGCCGGCCCAACGCGCAAGAGAAAGAGCAAGTGACGCTGCTGTGCCCAGTGCGCGTTGGCCGTGCCGGTCGTGCCGGCACAGCGTCGACCATCTAGCTCAGCCCGCGCGCAATGGCCACTGCCGTTTGTCATCTCGGCCAAAGGCCCGATCTGCAAGCATGCATCTGCTAAAAGCGCGCTGCTGAAGGCTGTGCCGTTTTACAAAGCGGGCAGTGAAAGGCAAACGCACATTCGTTGATGTTTTAAGCGGAATTCGAAGCCGTTGCGACTGGTTGCCGGTCGCACCGGATCGCGGCCCCTTGGAGTTTGCGCCTTCGGAACAACATCCTCTTCGCGTTCTTTTCGAAGCCCGCCATAGGGCAGGGCACAGGGCACGACGTACGGGAGAACGTATTTCGTGAGACGCTGGCAAGGCCGCAACGTTTGGCGGGGCGTGTGGCTGGCAGTCGCCATGGCGCTGGTCGTCACACTGCGCGCGTGGCAGACGCTCGATCAGCCGCCCGAACCACCACCCTTGGCCGAGGGAAGCTATCGCGTCCGCCGAGTTGTCGATGGCGACACCTTGCTGCTGGAAAATGGTTGGCGCGTTCGACTCATCGGCGTCGACACGTCGGAAACCGTGCGCCCCAACCATCCCGTCGAACCCTGGGGGAAGCAGGCCACGGAGTTCACTCAACAGTTCGTCCGCAATGGCGTGGTACGCCTGCAACTGGATCGCGAACGCCTCGACCGTTACGATCGGCTTCTGGCTTATGTTTGGGTGGGGCAGCAGATGTTGAACGAGCAACTGCTCTTAGCCGGTCTGGCGCGTGCCCGACTCGAATTCCGCTACTCTCCAGCGATGAAACGCCGTTTTGCCCGGGCAGAAGCCGAAGCCCGCCGGGCACGTCGCGGCATCTGGTCGGCTACGAACGAACCGGCCTCAGCGCCGGCGACCAGCACACGGTGACGCAGGCACCAGACTCGGCCTCGCGCCCGTCACAGCGACAGCATCGCGACATCCGCCTGCTTGTGGGCCATTTTCCCGGTTGATAGAATCGTCGCCTTGGCTGCCTGTGGTACCGCGATACACAGGTCGGTGCTTGGCCGCTTGGCGTTGTGTTCACCGCATCTGGGCTTGCCTGCTACGTCCCTCTGCGGCACCGCTAGCTGTGTTCCTGAATCGTTGCGGCCATCCGCAAGCACTCCATGCCGGGCGGTTGTCGGCCACGTCGATAGTGCGCAGGCCAGCCGCCGCGTCAGCGTGCCCTTTGATCGTGTCCCCTGTATTCTGATTCCGAGGAGACATTCGGACGGTGAATTCCAGCAAAGTGTTACGTATTGCCGTCATTGGTGGCGATGGTACCGGTCCTGAAGTGGCTGCCGAGGGGCTGAAGGTATTGAAAGCCGTTGCCGAGGTGGAAGGCTTCCAGTACGAAACCGAAGACTTCGACTACGGCGGCGAACGCTATCTGCGCACCGGCGAGGTGTTGCCCGAGGGGGCGATCGACCAGTTGCGTTCGTTCGACGCCATTTATCTTGGCGCGGTTGGGCATCCTGACGTAGCGCCCGGAATTCTGGAAAAGGGCCTGCTGCTCGAGCTGCGTTTTCAGCTCGATCAATACATCAATCTCCGGCCCGTCAAGCTGTTTCCCGGTGTCGAAACACCGCTGGCCAACCGAGGCCCCGACGATATCGACTTCGTGGTCGTTCGTGAAAACACCGAAGACCTCTATTGCGGTGTGGGCGGCTTCTTGAAGAAAAACACCGCCGACGAGGTCGCCACCCAAACCGCGATTTTCACACGTAAAGGTTGCGAACGGTGCATTCGTTGGGCCTTTGAGTACACGCAACGTCGCAACAGCCCGAAAAAGATGCTCACACTCGTGGCTAAAACCAACGTGCTCACCTACGGACACGATCTCTGGTGGCGCACGTTCCAGGAAGTCGCGGCCGACTATCCCGATGTGAAAACCGACTACAACCACGTCGATGCCTGCTGCATGTGGATGGTCAAAAACCCCGAGTACTACGACGTGATTGTCACCACCAACATGTTCGGCGACATCATCACCGACTTGGGCGGCATCATTCAGGGCGGCATGGGCGTGGCCGCCGGCGGCAATATCAACCCCGATCCCGGTGGCACAAGCATGTTCGAACCAATGGGTGGTAGCGCGCCGAAATACACCGGTAAAAACGTCATCAACCCGATTGCCGCCATCAACGCCATGGCCATGCTGCTCGAAAATGCAGGACACACCAGCGCGGCCGATCGCATTACCCGCGCTGTGATGCACGTGACCGGCACCAAAATGAAAAGTATGGCCGCCGGCAAGATGGGCTACTCGACCACCGAAGTAGGCGACCTGGTCGTAGATGCCTTGACGCTGCCCGAGTGAGCGCACAGCTTGCCGTTGTGCTGCCGGCATTCCCTTATCGCGAATTCGCCGTGCGATGAGTTCGCGGCGCAGGGCATGCTGCCACAGAGAGTGCAAAAACACGGTTGGCGCAATAAAACGGACAGCGCAGTAAACCTGGAAACGTGCGGCTTCCACTGGTTCGCGCCTCAGATAAACGATATGTCCGACGAAACCAGCGGATAGCGTGGGGGGGCGTAAATCCGCTTGTTCCCAACGCATCGTCCGATGCAGATTCGGAAAGGATTGGTTGACCAGATGGCGTATCGTGGCACTCCGTTCGATCTATCGGGCCGTGCGGCACTTGTCACCGGCGGCAGCAAAGGACTGGGCAAAGCCATGGCCCGTGGGCTTGCCGAAGCCGGGGCCGACGTATTCATCGCAAGCCGCCACGAGGATGAACTACGAAGCGCGCTTGCCGAAATCCTCGAGGGAACATCGGCTCGCGGCGGCTACGCCGTAGCTGACATGACGGTCCGCGCCGACGTACATCGATTGGCCGAAACGGCGCAGCGAGAACTGGGGAAGATCGACATTCTGATCAACAACGCCGGCAGCAACGAGCCGCAAGAGATCGATCAAATCACCGACGCCTGCTGGGACCGCATTGTTGAATTGAACCTGACCTCGTGCATGGCGCTTACCCGCGCACTGGTGCCCGGCATGAAACAACGCGGTTGGGGACGCGTGTTGCACATCTCGTCGATCATGGCGCTGGCCTCGAAACGCGGCCGCGACGCCTACTCGGCAACAAAGGCCGCCCTGATCGGCATGGCCCGAGCCAGCGCGTTGGAACTGGGGCCACATGGCATTCTGGTCAATTGCCTTGCACCGGGACCATTCCTTACCGATTTGCCGCTTGGCCTGCTGAACGAGGAGCAAAAGGCCGAGTTTGCTGAACGCACCGCCCTAGGACGCTGGGGCGAACCTCGCGAATTGGTCGGCCCGGCGCTCTTGCTCGTGAGCGATGCCGGCAGCTATATCACCGGCGAAACATTGGTTGTCGATGGAGGCACGCTCTGCATGACCTTCTGAACCGCAGCCCACGCTTCCCGATGCCATTCGCAGACTTTCCCCGACAGAAGGGGCTGTTGAAGAACAGGTTCGTCGAGCAGTGGAAGGAAAAAACCGGGCAACTCAACGACACCGGGCGTAGCCGCATTCCATATCTGAAAAGATCTAGCGAGCTTTGAGCGACGCGGCCGATCCGGTCGCCTCTGCCCGCGAGCGGTCGGAAATGACTTTTTCGACGCGGTGCTAAACCTCGGGGCTTGCCGGCAACGGGGCAAAGCAAGCCTGGAACACCCACGCAACCCGTCGACGCCGGGCAAGCCGATGCTTTCCTGCTCGCAGCCGGTGGCAGCGCACCGTCTTGAAGCCGGAGGGGTCCGGCCGTTGAGGCCCCAACAACGGTCGCCCCGGCTTTGTTTTCTTCTATGTGGCCGTATGGCCGGGCACGCATGTGGCTTCAAACGGTTTCTGGTGCAGCCAGACGACAGACTTTTGTACCGTTGCCTCGCTCGATTTGCAGTGTGGCATGGTCGATGCCAAACTTCCGGTGGAGTTCGGCAGCCGCTTCAGCCAAAAACTCATCGTCGTCTTCGCCGCACTCGGGACGCACGAGATGCGCCGTCAAGGCCGTCTCCGTTGTGCTCATGGCCCAAATGTGCAAATCGTGCACGTCGCGCACACCGGGCAGTTCGCGCAAGAAGCGTTCGACATCGACCGGGTTGATCTGGCGCGGAACGGCTTGAAGAATCAGGTCGATCGACTCCCGCAACAGCCCCCAAGTGCCCCAGAAAATCGTTACGGCAATCACCAGGCTTGCGACGGGATCGACCCACATCCAGCCGGTAAAGCGAATCAGTACGCCGGCCACCACCACGCCAAGCGAAACCGCCGCATCGGCAGCCATATGGAGATAGGCGCCGCGAAGATTCAGGTCGTGTTTGCGGCCGCCGAAAAAGAGCAGAGCCGTGCCTGTGTTGATAACTACGCCGACCGCGGCCACGACGATCAGCGTATTGCCCGCCACGGCCTGCGGTTCCCACAGCCGATGGATCGCCTCCCAAACAATACCGCCCACAGCCACCAGCAAGATAAGGGCATTGGCCAACGCAGCCAGGATGGTCGAACTGCGCCATCCATAGGTGCGATGTCGTGTGGGTTGCAGCGACGCGAGATAGCTTGCCGCCCAAGCGAGCAACAACCCCAGTACGTCGCTCAGATTGTGCCCCGCATCGGCCAGCAGCGCCAGTGAGCCAATGGCCAGACCGAAACCGGCTTCGACGACGATGTAGGCGATGTTCAGTGTCACACCCAGCGCAAACGACCGATTGTAGTCTGCCGGGACGTGATGATGGTGATGGTGTTCGTGTGAAGACATGGAAGGCGGGCAGAGAACCGTTTGGAACCGATCAGGTATTTTCGTCTTGGGACGAGCCGCAGCCGCCCCTCGCCAAGGCAGCGGCTGTTCATCCGGGGTCGACGCCCCCGGGCTTCCCAATGCCGTTGCATCTTAAACGTCCTGTTCAGGCGTCGGGAAGGGCGGTTCAGCTATGCATCCGCGTCGGCCAGTCGCAGCGGGCGATCACCTCGGCCTCGTATCGCGCCAGTTCCGACAATCGCACGCGGATCTGGTCAGCGGTAGCGAATCGCTCGGCCAGGCGAACGTACGTCGTGTGATGCCGGGCCTCGCACTCGAACAAATCACCGTAGAATCGGGCCAGCTCCCGATCGCTCAGGTGGTCGCGCAGCAGCGAGAAACGCTCGCACGATCTTGCTTCAATGAGGGCCGCCACCAATAGGCGGTCTACCGCACGCGCCGGCTCTTGCTTGCGGATTGCGTCGTGCAGTTTACGGCCATACGGTCCCGGCTTCAGACGGCGAAAACGGATGCCACGCTGATCGAGCAAGTCGAGCACCATGCGAAAATGCTCCAACTCCTCGACCACGATCGGCTCCAACGCCCGCACCAGCTCGGTCTGCTCGACATAGGCGAAAATCAGGTTCATGGCCGTTCCGGCCGCCTTTTTTTCGCAATGCGCATGATCGATCAGCACCACGTCGATGTCGCGTTCGACGCGTTGCAGCCAATCCGTCTGCGTTGCCGAAGCCAGATTCAACATCCCGATCTTGCTCTTGAAATTCGCTCTCGTCCATTCAGAAACGTTTTTCGGCCCGACGTTGTGCAGTTCCACACGTCTCGCGTAAACGTCGCAGGCCGGGCATGACCAGCCGAATGGTGCGGACCAGAATCGCACGCGCCGTTTTTGACGTTCAGCGCTACGTTGCCCCAGCCGTTGCCAATGCACTGCCGGCATCGCCGTAGGCACAAGATGTCTCGTGGGAATACGTAACCCAAAGCGGCGTGTCTCCGGCCACAGGCACCTCTCGCCTCGACGGGCTTTCTCCGGAAGCGGCCGCCTGCCACAAAAAACCTCTTGCCCTGCAAGCGTTGAGGGGGGAACGGCCAATCGAAACCGCCAGACGTGTGCGGCTCGCGATTCTCGCGGAGTTCAGCACAACTTGGGCCAAACAGCGTGGCCTCTGCGCTGCACACATTATTCCACCGAATCGGTGAAAGCAATATTATCGCGGTGAATCACTTCTTCGTAAGGGCGATGCCCGAGGGCCTCCTCGATTTGTGCGCTTTTCAGGCCCTTGATGCGTAGCACCTCGGCCGCCGGGTAGTTGGTCAGGCCTCGTGCGAATTCGGTTCCCTGCGGATCGCGAAGCCCCACGACGTCGCCTTTGATGAAATCGCCCACCACATCGACAACGCCTACGGGCAGCAAGCTTCGGCCCTTCTGTTCGACGGCTTGCCGGGCACCGGCATCCAGCACCAGGTAGCCACGCGGCTGGGCCGTGAAACCGAGCCACCGCTTGCGGGCCCGAATGAAAGGGCCCTGCGAAAGAAACAACGTGCCGAGCGGCTCGCCTGCCAGCACCCGCGACAAAACACCCGGACTCCGGCCGTTGGCGATGATCACATTCTCACCCCCGGCCGTCACGATGCGGGCCGCTTCGAGCTTGCTGGCCATGCCGCCTTTGCTCAGGCCCGTTTTCCGGTCGATGGCCAGCGATAGCACGCTCTGGTCGATACGGGGCACCACTGGCAGCACTTTCGCCCCCGGATCACTCGGATCGCGGTCGTACAGCCCATCCACATCGCTGAGAATCACCAGCAGCGGCGCCCGCACCAGATTGGTGACGAATGCGGCCAGTCGATCGTTATCGCCGAACGTGGTTTGCAACTCCTCGACACTTACGGTGTCGTTCTCGTTCACAATGGGCACGGCTCCCAAGTCCATCAGCGCCGTGAGCGTATTGCGCACGTTCAAATAGCGGGTGCGATCGTCGAGATCGTGGGCCGTGAGCAGTATTTGCGCGGCATGCCGCCCATGACGCCGCAAGGCCCGATCGTAGGCCTGCACCAAATAGCTCTGACCGATGGCTGCAACGGCCTGCAAATGGGGAAGATCTCTAGGACGCTGCTCCCAGCCCAACTGTCCCATACCGGCGCCCACAGCCCCAGAGCTGACCAGCACCACGCGCCGCCCTTGGTTCATCACGGCATGGACTTCTTCGGCCAACGACGCGATCCGCTCTTCGTTCAGCCGGCCATCCTCGCGGGTTAGGGGGCGCGTGCCGATTTTGACCACCACGCGGTCTGCCTGACAAACAACTTCCTGGCGAACCAAATCGGTCATGGACAACGTAGCCACAAAGGAACGAACCAACACAAGCGAGCCGAGCAGACGCTACCTCGAACACGGGAAACAACAGAAGCTCTCCAGCAAATGAAGCCATTTGCCGCTGGCTGCCAGAAGCCGACGGGTTCGTGGGTTTCGCGGCAAAACCGAGGCCCGCAGGCGTGAACGACCGCAGTGCCGAAAATCAGGCTTGCCGGCCCGCGCCGCAGCGTGCCGAGATCGCTGCGCTGCCGTGCCCGAAACATACGCATGCCCCCACGCGCCGGCGCCCGTTGAGGCCCACCAACCGTGACCCTACAATACCATGAGGAAGAAGCATGCGTGAAGGTTCTTGTGCGGGCGGATCTGTCGGCCTGTTGTTTTTCTCGATCCGCTCTGGATGCCGCCAGCCAGGCATCGTATTGGTCGATCCTCGTGACCCCGGCTTGCCGCCTTGCCGCGGCACCATGTCGCTCCCTGCTGCACGACCGCGGCGGATGGTCGCGTTGGTCTTTCTTTTTCTCTTTCGACGATTTGTTCTCGTTTCGATTTTTCCGATGGGGTGCCGATCGGGGAATCGTCGGCACGACTGCCGCCAATCGAGCCAAAGGCACGCAGCAAGAAGAACCCAACGACCCGCAGACGTTAGCGGATAGAGAATCCATACAATGGGCGAATTGAGAGACGAATGCGGTGTGGCAGCCATCTACCATTTGCCAGGACGCGGCGTAAGCCCGTTGTGCCCGCCCGAGGGGCCCGAGGAAGTTTCGCGGTTGATGCCCCGCATGCTGCTCGATATTCAGAATCGTGGTCAGCTCTCAGCCGGTTTCACCACGTACAGCCCACACCGCAACCAACTGATCGACACTTACAAGGATATCGGCAACGTCAACGAGGTGTTTCGGCTCAGCCACCGTGGAAAGCTGGAAAGCCTGATGCGGGAATACGCGGGCCGTGCGGCTATTGGCCACGTACGCTACGCCACTTGCGGCGCTGAAGACCGCAGCTACGCCCAACCGTTCGAACGGCACCACTTGCAAAAGCACAAGTGGTTCAGCTTCGCCTTCAACGGCCAGTTGGCCAACTATATCGAACTGCGGGATCAACTGCTGGCCGATAACGACAACTACCTGGCTCGCGAAACCGATACCGAGATCATCATGCACGCCATCAGTGGCGAGCTTTCCGGTGATCGGCGCCCCTCGCTTCTCGATGTTTGCCGCAACATCGCCTCTCGCTTCGATGGTGCCTACGCCTTGGTGCTGCTCAATGCCTTGGGCGACATGCTGGTGGCGCGCGATCCGCTGGGAATCAAACCCCTGTGCTACGCGATTGATGGACCGCTATTCGCCGCGGCCAGCGAGAGTGTCGCTCTATTGAATCTCGGCTTTCCGCCCGAGAGCATCAAGTCGTTGCTGCCCGGACAGGCGATCACCATCACCAATGGCCGCCTGGAAATTCAGTCGTTCGCGGCCAGTGGCCGTCGTGCGCACTGCTTTTTTGAGTGGATCTACTTCGCCAATGTGGCCAGCACCATGGACGGTCGTAGCGTATACCTTTCGCGCAAGGCCCTGGGCGAAGAATTGGCCCGGCTGGAAGATGCTCCCATCGACGACGATACGATCGTCGTGCCGGTTCCCGACACGAGCAAAGCCGCGGCCGATGCCATGGCCTTCAAGCTGGGTATCCCATCGCTCGAAGGGCTGATCCGCAATCGCTACACGGGCCGCACCTTCATTGAAGGCACTGAAGGACGTGGCAAGAAGGCCGAAGCAAAGTACACCCCGCTGCGCGAGGTGCTGGAAGGTCGCCGCGTGCTGCTGGTGGAAGATTCGATCGTTCGCTCAACTACCATGAAGGTGCTCATCCACCGCATTCGCTCACTGGGCGGAGCGCGCGAGATTCATGTTCGCGTCGCCTGTCCGCCGATCATCGCTCCTTGCTTTTACGGCATCGACATGTCGACAGTCGACGAGCTGTTCGCGCCCAAATTCCTATCCAATGGCGATCTCGACAAAGAGGTGCAGCAGGAAATGGCTCGGGCTCTTAAGGCCGACTCGCTACGCTACCTGCCGGTCGAATCGATCTCCCGGGCCATTGGATTCGACAGCGATCAACTCTGCCAGGCCTGCATCACAGGCCGGTATCCCACGCCCTGTGGCCAGCGGCTTTATCAGGTTGCGATGAACAATGTCGGCAGCTCAGGCAAGTGCCGCACCTACGAGGCACAGCAGGTTCCCAGTGGTTTGAGCTGATCGGCCGGCAACCACCGGCGAGCGGAAAAGAATGCTCGCGGCCTTTCTGTCGCCAGTACGCGCTGGGCTTTGCCCCACCGCTCTCCGTCTCTCCGCTTGCTCCAGCCTCGACGACGCGCAACCAGTCAGCGTGCGTGCACCTTGGGTTTTGCGGCCACGCTGCCATCGCGCTGATGCAGAGGTCCTGCTTAGAGTGGCTTCCGCAGTGAGCGGTATCGCAGTGAGCGGCGAACCAGCACTGCCGGCTCGTCAAACGACGGTGTCGAGTGCCGGCCCCGACTGTGCCGCGGCCAATTGATGCAACCAACCCAGGTGCCGTTGCAGCCGTTCTAGTTCCGGGTTCGCCGCGCGTTGCGAGTCGGGATCCGCCTCGACCGCGGCTTGCTGCTGCTTCAGTTCGGTCAGACGTTCCCTGAAAAAATCGAGCAGATCGATGCGTTCGTCCGGATCGACGCCGGCCAACTCCAGGT
>WGDQ01000524.1 GCA_015493185.1 Planctomycetaceae bacterium | reverse complement strand
GGACGCGGTGCATCAGGTGCTCGATGGCTCGGCCGTGGGGCTTGGTGCCCAGAATATGTATCACGAGCCGCAAGGGGCCTTTACCGGCGAGGTCAGCGCGCCGATGCTGCTCGACGTGGGTTGCCAATGGGTGATTTTGGGCCACAGCGAGCGGCGGCATTTGCTGGGCGAAACCGATGAGGCAATCAACCGAAAACTGCACGCCGCGTTGGACACCTCGCTCGAAGGCAAGAGGTTACGGCCGATTGTGTGCGTCGGCGAGTTGCTCGAAGACCGCAAGGCGGGCCGCACGCTGGAGGTCATCCGGCAGCAGTTCGATGGCTCGCTGGCCAACGTGACGGCTGAGCAACTCGCACGCCTGGTGATTGCCTACGAACCGGTTTGGGCCATCGGAACCGGCGAAGTGGCCACACCCGAGCAAGCCGAGGAAGTGCACGCCGACCTTCGCAAGTTGGTGCAAGATCGCTACAATGCCGAGGTTGCAGAATCCCTGCGGATTCTGTACGGCGGGAGTGTGAAGCCCGAAAACGCAGCCTCGCTGCTGTCGGCACCCAACATCGACGGAGCACTGGTCGGAGGCGCGAGCCTGAAGGCCGATGCCTTTCTGGCCATCGCTCAGGCGGCGCCGAGCGACTGACCGCTGAACCGCATCGGCGGCAAGGGCGCGATTGGCCGCTGTCGGAGGGCGCCGGCAGGGAAGCTTGCGATCGAGTCGTGCCGCGACTTGCGGCTCGCTGGCCGGTGTGTTCCGCAGACAGTACGGATCACGACGGCTCACGCTTGCGAACCCGGCTGCGAGCTCGGGGAATGGGCTGTTTCCCCAGATGCGTCGAATGCCGGCCGGCACAAACGCGACACAAGATGCGTCGGCACCGATCGCACGAGGCAGAGAAGCAGGAAAGAAACGGTTCAGCTTGCGATCAAAAAAACCGAACTACGCCCAAGAAGGCATCGCGAGCTTCTTCATTGCAATAGAAACAACATAGTAAAGGCGGTTTCAGCCCCTGGTCGCCTAGCGCGGCGCGACGGACCGCGTCGATCGACTACGGTTTTTTTCACGGAGATTTCGTTGTGCAAGTTTTGTTCATGATCCTACTGCTGTTGGTGTCGCTGTTTTTGATCTTACTGATCCTCATTCAGCGAGGTCGCGGGGGCGGGCTGGCCGGTGCGTTTGGCGGCATGGGCGGTCAGAGCGCTTTTGGCACCAAGGCGGGCGATGTGTTCACGCGGGCCACCATTGTGACCGCGACGGTGTGGATTCTGTTGTGCGTGCTGGCCATTGCCATGCTGAGCCGACAAGAAGATCGTTTCGACCGCGGCCTGGGCGCAGGGGCCAAACCGGCCGCTGAGGGACGCCAGTTCGTGGAGCAACCGCCCGAGGGCGGAGCAACCGGCCAACCGGCGGCAGCGGCTGGAAGCGCGACCGACAGCTCGGCCGCAGGCGGTGGTGCGGCGGCTGAGGGCGCATCGAGCAGCCAGGGCGAAGGCGAAGGTGACGGTGAGTAACTCCGCGGCAGCCGGCGAGCAGCAGTTTTTGGTGGGGTTTTGCTGGGTACGATCGCGAGTCGCGGCCGGCCACGACACCGCGGCGATTCGACAATGCTGCGGGACGTGGCGTATCGCAACGGGGATCGGGGATATCGTAACATCGTGCATCCACGCGGAACCGTATGAATTGCACGTTCGGCCGTTCGACGCATCGTGTGTTCGAGCCGGCGGGTTGGTGTCCCGCGGGGCCTTGTCGAAAATACGAACCGGTGCGTGACCTACAAACAACCGTCAGGTCCGCTGCACAGTTGACTCCCCAACGGACGATACACGGCGGGCTTCGCCGGCAAACCCAACAACCGGAACAGATGGTTTCTCAACGCGTGCCGCATCCCTCGCAAGCCCAAAAGACCACTCGAACGAACAAGCGACCGCAACCACGGGGAGTCGTGTCACTGTGCTGCTGAGCATGACGGGCTTTGGCGAGGCGCGTCGGGCGACCGATGCTTTGCAGGTGCAGGTCGAGATACGCTCGGTCAACAGCCGGTATCTGAAGCTGAACCTGCGCATCACCGAGCCTTATCAGTCGTTGGAACCCTTGATCGAGTCGCTTGTGCGCAAGCGACTGGCTCGCGGCACGATTGCCGTTTCGGTTCGCATCCAGCGAGAACACCTGCCCGACGAATACCAGCTCAATGTGGTTGCGTTGGAAAGCTACCGCCGACAGGTGGACGAACTGGAGCTGAAATGGCATGCGGTGGAGAGCGTGCCACTGGCGCAACTGTTGCTGTT